>DATGWX010000409.1:0-5838 GCA_035299275.1 Bacteroidia bacterium | reverse complement strand
GGACGAGTGGGCAAGTAAATCATCTAACCCATGCTTGATAAGTACACTCAGTACTTTGCGGTAGCGTTTAAGGTTTTTCAGCTTCATCCGTTTCCTTCTTTCTCTTTCAGCCTGGCTTCGAGTTCAGCAATACGCTGGTTGAGTTTTTCTACATCGTTCATGGTAGGTGTTTGCATTTCACGCATCAGGCTGAGCAGATTGTCGCGCACTTCATTTTTCAATTCGTTGGCCTGCTCTTTACCGCTGTTCAGCAACTCATCTACAATACGTTTGCCTTCTTCTTCAGTAAGCTGCCCTTCCACATCCATTTTGCGCAACATAGCCCGTACTTTTTCGCTGGTTGATGCCAACCCTACGGCCATGTAAAGTAATTTGGTTATACGTTGATCCATACTTGTTACTTGAGAGGTAAAGGTAACAAGGTAAGCTGAACTAAAAAATGACCTATATCAGGTGTTTGTTTTTATGTTTTTTATCCGTCCACAACAATCCGAATGACTCGGAAGGTGCTTTGTGTAAAGATTTATGGTGAATTTTATGTGCTTTACGCAGCCGGATTAAATAGGGGTTATTACTCTTAAATGCGCGTGTGCGCTGGTGAACAAACACATCGTGAATAATAAAATAAACCAGTCCGTATGCCGTAATGCCACAGCCCATCCAGAAGCGGTAATCTAAATCAGGTTGTCCTTGCCACATCAGCCACATGGCCGTGAGTGCAAAGGACAGAGAGAACAAATCGTTCCACTCGAAAAAAGTTTTTTGAGGTACATGATGCGTTTTGTGAATGAACCAGAGTGGCCCGTGGAACAGGTATTTATGTACCAGCCACGAGAATAGTTCCATGCCGGCAAACGTGAGCAGAAAAATGAGCGCTTTAACAAACATTGAAAAACAATAATACAACTTTGAAACAAACAGCACGTGAAACTGTTTTTATCTGCATGAACACAAAAATTCTGCAACCCTACATCAATTATGTGTTGGAGCACCATGAGCGCCCCAAGTCGGTTTATCAGTTTGCCAAATCAGTTAATCTTACTGAGGGAGAGTTTTACGAACATTTCAGCAGCTTTTCTGCCGTAGAAAGTGAAATTATGCTGGAGCTGTTCAGCAGTACCCTACAAAAGACACAGGAGCAGGAAGTATATGCCACTTATTCTGTGCGTGAAAAACTGCTCTCCTTTTTTTACACGTGGATTGAAAAATTGAAAGAGCACCGCAGCTTTATTCAGTTTTTGCAACAGAGCCATAAACACCCTGCCATTACACCGGCCTTTATGACGGATGTTCGCCCGGCTTTTGTGGCCTATGCCAATCAACTGGTTCAGGAAGGGATAGAAAAAAATGAAATCAGCGAGCGCAAATATATTGCCGGTAAGTACGGGGAATCTTTGTGGGCACAGGTATTGTTCATACTGCATTTCTGGCTGCGCGACAACAGCAAAGGATTTGAGAAAACCGATGAAGCCATTGAAAAATCAGTGAACCTCGCTTTTGATTTAATGAGTCGCAGCGCCATCGATACCGCTATGGAGTTTGCTAAATTTTTGTACCACAACAAATCCATGTAAATGAAAGAACAGGAGAGCATACCCAGCAGCAAAGTGCAGCGGGCAGTAAAATTTATTGCCACGGGAGCCAAAATTGGCGGCAATTACATGAAGCATTATGCTAAAAAAGCGGTGCATCCTGAAATGGACAAAACAGAGTTACACGAAAACAATGCAGCCGATGTATATGATACGTTGAGCGAACTCAAGGGTAGTGCACTCAAAGTAGCACAAATGCTGAGCATGGACCGCAACCTGTTGCCCAAAGCCTACCAGCAGAAATTTCAAATGGCACAATACCAGGCTCCGCCTTTATCAGGACCATTGATTGTGCGCACTTTTCAAAAAGAGTTCAGCAAAAGTCCTTCAGAAATGTTTGACGCCTTCAGGATGAACTCTGTTAACGCGGCTTCTATAGGGCAGGTACACCGTGCTGAGAAAAACGGAAAAGTACTCGCGGTAAAAATCCAGTATCCGGGGGTGGCAGAAAGTATCAAAAGTGATTTAAAACTGGTAAAACCTATTGCACTGCGAATGGTGGGCATGAGCGAGCGGGAGATGGATAAGTACATTCGTGAGGTGGAATCCAAACTGCTGGAAGAGACAGACTATGAGTTGGAGCTGAAACGTTCGTTACACATTTCTCAAGTATGTTCTTCTATTCCGTTTACACGTTTTCCGGTGTATTACCCGGAGTATTCAGGTAAAAAAGTACTCACCATGGATTGGATGCCCGGCTTACATCTGAATGAATTTTTGAAAACCAATCCCTCGCAGGAGGTGAGAAATCGCATAGGGCAAGCCATGTGGGATTTTTATGAATTGCAGATTCATCATTTAAAAGCAGTTCATGCCGACCCTCACCCCGGTAATTTTCTGATGGAGGAAGACGGAACATTGGGTATTATTGATTTTGGTTGTGTAAAAGAAATTCCCGAAGATATTTATTACACGTATTTCGCACTTACCCTACCCGAAGTGCAAAGCAACGAGGCATTGGTAGAACAAATATCCAAATCGCTGGAGGTGATTTACGACCATGACAGTGCGCAGGATAAACAACTTTTTCTGGACTTTTTTATGCGCATGTCACGCCTCACTTCGCGCCCGTTCCAAACGGCTACATTTGATTTCAGCGATGCTGCTTTTATTACCGAAATACATCGCCTGGGAGAAGAAATAAGCAGCCTTAGTGAATTTAAAAACAGCAAACAGGGGCGAGGTTCACAGCATACCTTGTACATCAACAGAACTTTCTTTGGCCTGTACCAGATATTAAATGACCTGAAAGCAGAAGTAAATACAGGCATCGGGGACTGGAGGAATAATATTCTTCAGTTTCATGCATTGAATACAGAACTAAAACTTGATTCTTCACTCTAAGAAATCGTTATTTGCAGCCTTTTATGCTCAAAAACGAACGCTTTCTGCTTTTTACTCTGGCTGCAATCAACTTCACCAACATCATGGATTTTATGATTATGATGCCGTTGGGACCACAGTTGATGCGCTTGTTTCAAATCACACCGCAACAGTTCGGGTTGCTGGTTTCTTCCTACACGTTCAGTGCAGGTACCTCAGGTTTATTGGCTACTTTTTTTATTGACCGTTTTGACCGTAAAAACGCACTCCAGTTCTTTTTCGTGGGTTTTGTGTTGGGCACATTCGCCTGCGGCTTGGCTCAAGGTTACGAACAACTGGTAGCCGCTCGTATTTTTACCGGCATGTTTGGCGGAATTTTGGGCGCTTCCGTAATGTCCATTATAGCTGATTTGATTCCGATGGAACGCAGAGGTACGGCTATGGGCGTGCTTACGTCAGGCTTTTCAGTTGCCTCAGTTTTTGGTGTGCCATTCGGGTTGTTTATTGCCAACCTGAGTGATTGGCATGCGCCCTTTCTTTTTCTGGGATTGGTTGGGTGCGTTATATTTTATTTTATATGGAAGTTTGTTCCCAATGTAAATGAACATATTCTCAGTAAAGAAGCCCGGCCTGAACCGTGGAATATTATCACAAATATTGTTACCGATAAAGAACAGGTAAAAGCACTGTTACTGATGATGGCATTGATGTTGGGCCATTTTTGTATTGTGCCGTTCATCAGCCCTTACATGGTGGCTAACGTTGGATTTACTGACGGAGACCTCACTTACATTTACCTGATAGGAGGGGCATTTACCATTTTTACTTCACCCTTAATCGGGAAGTGGTCTGATAAATACGGGAAGCTGAAAATGTTTACCCTGTTTGTTGTGTTATGCTGGATACCGGCAATAGGTATAACACACATGCCCAAAATTCCATTGGTAGCCGCCTTGTTTGTTACCTCCCTGTTTTTCATTTTCTCTGGTGGGCGGTTTATTCCTGCTCAGGCCATGGTAAGCGGAGCAGTAAAGCCGGCCACACGTGGTAGCTTTATGAGTTTCAGTTCAGCCATGCAGCAAATGATGGCAGGTGTGGCTTCTTACGTGGCAGGTTTAATAGTAACCAAAGCACCTGACGGTACACTGAACGGATACAATTACGTAGGTTATATTTCTGTTGCGTTGACCATGCTCTGTATTTTCCTGGCCCGCAGACTAAAAATTAAAGAGGGCAGCGAACAAACAGTAAGGCCTGAAACAGTAGTTGTGGAAGGCTGAACAGTTAAACGCCCGTGTAGTTGTAAGGTGTAATGGCACGCAACTCTGTTTTCACCGCATCACTTACTTCCAGTGAATCAATAAACGTAGCGATTAAAGCACCGTCAATTTTATCTGCACCGCGGGTCAGGGCCTTAAGTGCTTCATAGGGTTGCGGATAATTTTCTCTGCGCAAAACAGTTTGAATAGCCTCAGCCACTACGGCCCAGTTGTTTTCCAAATCTTCTTTAATTTTGGCTTCGTTGAGCAGTAGCTTATTTAAGCCTTTCAGTAAAGAAGCAAAAGAGATGGCTGTATGCGCCAAAGGAACTCCCACATTGCGCAATACGGTAGAGT
Organism: Bacteroidia bacterium; assembly: GCA_035299275.1. Taxonomy (GTDB): domain Bacteria; phylum Bacteroidota; class Bacteroidia; order UKL13-3; family UKL13-3; genus JAGPCK01. The sequence continues at coordinate 1,307 of DATGWX010000409.1, read as the reverse complement.
CGGTTAAATCGCGTTGCAGGCGAGAAATAGGGAGCTTAGCTGAGAGGTGTTCGAAAATAGCATTAGCTATACCGAAGTTGCCTTCTGCATTTTCAAAATCAATGGGATTAACTTTATGCGGCATGGCAGATGAGCCCACTTCATTTTTATTTACCTTCTGCTTGAAGTAATCCATGGAAATGTAAGTCCACATGTCGCGGCACAAATCAATCTGAATGGTGTTGATGCGTTTGAGGCAATCGAACAAAGCTGCAAGATTATCATAGTGCTCAATTTGTGTGGTGGTTTGTGAGCGGCTCAATCCCAATACTTCGTTTACAAACTGATTGCCGAATTGCTGCCAGTTGTTTGCGGGATAGGCTACGTGATGAGCATTAAAATTTCCGGTAGCTCCACCAAACTTTGCCGAGAAAGGAATTTGAGCTAATTGGTTTTTCTGTATGTTCAAACGCTCAGCAAATACATATACTTCTTTACCCAAACGAGTAGGAGAGGCCGGTTGTCCGTGTGTGCGGGCCAGCAACGGAATGTTTTTCCACTCGTTGGCATATTGCAGCAGCAGGTCAATAATACTGTTTAACTGCGGAATGTAGTGTTCGTTAATTGCCCGTTTAATGGATAGCGGAATGGCAGTGTTGTTTATGTCTTGAGAAGTAAGTCCGAAGTGTACAAACTCTTTCAGCTCAATTAATCCGATTTTGTCGAGTTCTTCTTTAATAAAATACTCCACCGCTTTCACATCGTGGTTGGTTACTTTCTCTGTATCCTTAATGCGCTGAGCATCGGCTTCGGTAAAGTTCAGGTACAAGTTACGTAATGCACTTTTGTGTGTTTCGTTTAGTTTTCCGGCCAATTGCGGCACCGGTAATTCGGCCAGCGAAATAAAATACTCTATTTCCACCTCCACGCGGTAGCGAATAAGGGCAAATTCAGAAAAATAAGCAGCCAGAGCTTCGGTAACCTTACGGTAGCGCCCGTCAACGGGGGATATAGCGGAGAGTGGGGTGAGTTGCATGCCGCAAATGTACTAAAGATGTTGTTTACAGAGGAGTAAATTTGTAACTTGCTTAAGTATGGCACCCCGTTTATATCAGAGTATATTCGTGAAAATAGTGTTACTGGCAGTTGGCCTGCTGTTTCAGTATGCTGTTATTGCTCAACCTCAATACAGCCATTGGTACTTTGGTGGTGGTGCTGGAGTAAGGTTTACTAAAGACTCTGCCTACTCCATTACCGATAGTAAAATTATTGCCAGTGAGGGTTGTGCCGGAATATCTGACCGTAACGGTAATTTGTTGTTTTATACA
>DATGWX010000408.1:0-2214 GCA_035299275.1 Bacteroidia bacterium | reverse complement strand
ATATCCTCTTAGCTCGCCAGGTAGGTGTACCTGCAATTGTAGTTTTCATGAACAAAGTTGACCTTGTTGACGATCCTGAATTATTGGATTTGGTTGAGATGGAAGTTCGCGATTTGCTTACTTTCTATAGCTTCCCTGGTGATACTATTTCTATCATCAAAGGTTCAGCTTTAAAAGCACTTGAAGGTGAAGCTTCAGGTAAACAAGCAATTTTAGACTTAATGGCAGCTGTGGATAAAGACATTCCAATTCCTCCACGTCTGACTGAATTACCTTTCTTAATGCCAATCGAAGACGTGTTCTCTATCACAGGTCGTGGTACTGTAGCTACAGGTCGTATCGAAAGAGGTATCATTAACTCAGGTGAAGGTGTTGATATTATCGGTTTAACTGCAGAAGCATTAAAATCTACTGTAACAGGTGTTGAGATGTTCCGCAAAATTCTTGACCGTGGTGAAGCTGGTGACAATGCCGGTTTATTACTCCGTGGTATTGAGAAAGATCAGTTAAAACGTGGTATGGTTATCTGTAAACCAGGTAGCGTTACGCCGCACACTGAATTCAAATGCGAAGTTTACGTATTGAAAAAAGAAGAAGGTGGTCGTCACACGCCATTCTTTAACAAATATCGTCCTCAATTCTATTTCCGTACAACTGACGTAACAGGTGAAATCACCTTACCGGAAGGAGTAGAAATGGTAATGCCGGGTGATAACATTACAATTACAGTAAAACTCATTTATCCGATTGCTATGGAGAAAAACCTCCGTTTCGCTATCCGCGAAGGTGGTAGAACCGTAGGTGCCGGTCAGGTAACTGAAATTTTAAAATAAATAAACAGGAAAATCCGCCCGTAAAGCGGATTTTCCGCCCATACGGGTGTAGCTCAATTGGTAGAGTGGCGGTCTCCAAAACCGTAGGCTGGGAGTTCGAGCCTCTCCACCCGTGCAATAAATAAAGAAAATGAATAAGTTAAGAGTATTTATAAGCGAAGCGTATCAGGAGCTCAGATTTAAAGTGAGCTGGCCAACATGGCCTGAGCTGCAATCAAGTACCCAATTGGTATTAGTTGCCTTCCTGATTATATCTGTAATAGTATTTGTTATGGACTTAGCATCTAAGGAATTGCTCGACTTATTCTACGGATTGTTTTAACCACCAGATCATATAACTTATGGCAGACAAAAAATGGTATGTATTAAGAGTGATCAGTGGAAAGGAACGCAAGCTGAGAGACTATATCGAACAGCATGTGAAACGCCTTGGATGGGACCACATTGTATCGCAAGTACTGGTTCCTACCGAAAAGATTTATAAAATCAAAAACGGTAAAAAGGTTATCCACGAAAAAAACAGTCTGCCGGGCTATATCCTGATCGAAGCAACTGAAGGAAAAATGACCCCGGAAATGATGCAAACGATAACCGGTATAACAAGTGTTATCGACTTTCTGGGAAAAGAACAACCGATTGCCCTGCGTCGCAATGAAGTGAACCGGATTCTGGGTAAAATGGATGAAATGAGTGAAGAAGGTGCTTCAATGAATGAACCATTTATCATTGGTGAAACAGTGAAAATTATTGATGGTCCGTTTAACGAGTTCTTAGGAAATGTTGATGAAGTGCACGAAGACAAGAAAAAAGTTAAAGTAATCGTAAAAATATTCGGTAGAAAAACACCTGTGGAACTAAACTTCGCTCAGGTAGAAAAAGTAAGCTGATATGGCTAAAGAAATTCAAACGTATGTAAAACTGCAGGTTAAAGGAGGACAGGCAAACCCTGCCCCGCCAATTGGTCCTGCGTTAGGTTCTAAAGGTATTAATATCATGGAGTTCTGCAAACAATTTAATGCAAGAACACAAGATAAAATGGGTAAGGTATGTCCTGTTGTGATAACCGTGTATAAAGATAAATCTTTCGATTTTATCATTAAAACACCTCCGGCAGCAGTACTTATACTCGAAGCTACCAAAAAACAAAAAGGCTCTGCTGAACCTAACCGCAATAAGGTTGGTTCTATTTCTTGGGATCAGATTAAAACGATCGCTCAGGAAAAAATGCCCGACCTGAATTGTTTTACAGTAGAAAGTGCTATGAAAATGGTAGCAGGAACTGCCCGCAGTATGGGTATTACCGTTACCGGAGACGCACCTTGGATCAACAATTAAGTCAACTAAAAAATTATAAGAAGTGAAACTTACAAAGAACAGAAAA
>DATGWX010000407.1:0-3743 GCA_035299275.1 Bacteroidia bacterium | reverse complement strand
AAAAGACATTTTAGGTTGAATAACTACCTCATACAAATAACTTTCTTCAGCCGAGTGGAAAGGTGCTCTGATACGGCATTGTTCATTGACTACCACTGGTTCAAAATTACGTTCCCATTCTTCATTCCAGTTTTTCTCCGGTATTAATTCATGGGTAAAACCACTGTGCAAGCCGTGATGATCGTTTAATAAATCCACTAACTGTACTTCATCAAACAAACGCTCTTCGATATATGCTGTTAGTCCGTACTCCTGTTCCTCAAAACTTTCATAGCCCAATTCGGCTAATAGCGCAATGAACACTTCAGTATATTCAGGTGTGCAGTTAATGTTTACTGCGTAGTACCTCATTGAGCTGCTTTTACAATATCTACAAAACTACGTGATTGAAGGGCCGCACCACCAATAAGTCCTCCGTCAATGTCTGACTGCGAGAATAAATCTGCAGCATTATCCGGCTTCACACTTCCGCCATACAGAATGCGTATTTGTTGTGCAACTTCGTTTCCGTATTTCTCTGTAAGCAACTGACGAATGAAAGCATGAATTTCCTGAGCTTGTGCTGTTGAAGCCGTAACTCCTGTCCCAATGGCCCACACCGGCTCATAGGCAATTACCACATTATTTATTTGTTCAGCTGAAAGGTGAAATAACCCTTCTGCCACCTGCGAACGTATTACATCAAAATGTTTACCTGCATTACGTTCTTCCAACGTTTCGCCACAACAATATATGGGCAAAAGATTTTCTTTTAAAACAGCATCTGTTTTCTGAGCCAGTAAAGCATTGGTTTCACCAAAATATGCTCTGCGCTCCGAATGTCCCAGAATAACATAATCAGCACCGGTAGATTTTATCATGGATACAGAAACTTCACCGGTATAAGCACCAGATGCTGCCTGATGACAGTTTTGTGCACCTACCGCAACCCCTGTATTGGCAGCTAATGCAGCTACACTATGCAAATGAATAAAGGGAGGAATTAATATGGCCGTAACCTTAGATGAATTCACCTCATCTTTTACCATATTCACTACTTCTGAGGTAAGTGCCATACCTTCTTCAAAGGTTTTGTTCATTTTCCAGTTACCTGCAACTATTTTTTTTCTCATGATATAATTATGCTTTAGCGTTTTCCCAAAATCTGTTTGGAGCCGTTTGAGTATAAATATGCTCCATTATTTCTTTATCAGCAGTAGTGTATTCCACACCTCTGCGTTTGCACATGGCCTCAGCCATTTCGTGTACTTTATTTGTTTGAAAAGTATCAAAACCCTGTGCCCCGCCCCAGGCAAATGAAGGGATAAAATTGCGCGGGAAACCTGCACCAAAAATATTGGCGGCAACCCCTACAACTGTTCCGGTATTAAACATGGTATTGATACCGCATTTGGAATGGTCGCCCATCATTAATCCGCAAAACTGAAGACCGGTGCGCACAAAACGATTGTCTGCATAACTCCAGATTTTCACTTCCTGGTAATTGTTCTTCAAATTAGAGTTGTTAGTATCTGCACCTATGTTACACCACTCACCCACTACTGCATTTCCTAAAAAACCATCATGCCCTTTGTTGGAATACGCAAACAAAACGGAGTTGTTTACCTCACCTCCTACTTTACAGTAAGGGCCCACGGTGGTGGCACCATAAATTTTAGCCGCCATTTTAGTACCTGCGTGTTCACATAAGGCAAATGGTCCGCGAACAATAGTACCTTCCATAACCTCCGCATCTTTCCCGATATAAATAGGACCTGTGGTGGCATTGAGTATACTACAGCTGACTGATGCACCCGGTTCAACAAAAATCCGCTCTGGATTGATGAGCGTATTGGTATCATCCACAATTGCCGAAGTTCTACCTGCTGTGATACGGACATAATCTTCTTCAATAGCCTGCGCATTTTTGGAAAATATATCCCAAACTCTTGCTATACGAAGATGGTTTGCTGATTGTGTTTGTACCCGCTGAAAAGATGCTTCTGCATCAAATTTTTCTTCGCCTTCCAAATGAACGGCAAGCAAAACGTCCTGCTCATAAAGAGCTTCTCCGGCCTTTAGTGAGGCTAATTCTGCTGCCAGCTTATCATTGGGGCATACAGCTCCGTTGATGTAAAGGTTGTGAGCGCTTGTTCTAAAGGGGAATTTTTTTTGTAAATAAGGCTGGGTAACGTAGGCAAATGAAGCATCTTTAAAGTACATCAGCCACTTCTCACGTATGGTGAGAATACCTGTTCTTATCTCAGCAACCGGACGGGTAAAGGTGAACGGAAGCAAATGGTTCCTGTTCGCGTCATCAAAAAATACGAGATTCATACGAACAAAAATAAAAAAGTCCTGCTGTGGGCAGGACTTTTAATATCAACAAAATGTGATGCTTATTTTTTAGCGTAGCGCTTGCGGAATTTGTCAATTCTACCAGCGGTATCAATCAGGTTAGATTTACCGGTGAAGAAAGGGTGTGATTTATCTGAAATCTCCAGTTTATACAATGGATATTCGTTTCCGTCTTCCCACTTAACGGTTTCTTTGGTCTCAACAGTTGATTTAGTGATAAAAGAATAGTCGCATGACATGTCTTTGAAAACCACTAATCTGTAATTCTTAGGATGGATATCTGTTTTCATCTTCTACAAAATTGGACCGCAAATATAGGTATTTTTATTAGTCCTGAAATATTTTTTTTGATTTACTTTTGAAAGAAAGGTTAAAGATTATGCCTGAGAATAAGATACTGATTATCAACCACGAACAAGCCATTAAAAGTATCAGCCGCATGGCATGGGAGATTTATGAGCGTAATTTAGAGGAAAATGAACTCATTATTGCCGGCATTGTTGGCCGAGGATATGCTGTAGCTGAATTACTTACGGCTGAACTTTCCAAAATAAGCAAGCAAAAACTCAGTTTACACCAACTGGTAATTGACAAGCGTAACCCGCAGGTGGAAACCATAAGCATTGAGCCTGATATTAAAGTGAAGGGAAAAACTACCATAGTGGTGGACGATGTGCTCAATTCAGGACGTACATTAATGTATTGTTTGGTTCCCTTAATTACACACAACGCAAAAAAAATACAAACAGCTGTATTGATTGACCGCAGCCACAAAACTTTCCCCGTACATGTGGATTATGTGGGAACGGCACTTTCTACCGGAGTACGTGAACATGTGGATGTAAGCATTGAACAGAAAAAAGTTCAGGTGTATCTTACCTAAGGTACCGCTTCAAAAAATATATATCACTCCGTAAGAATACGAACACAGAGTCATTAGCGGAGGATATTTTTCAGAAATATTTTCTTGTGAGTTACACAACTGCTCTGCCTTCTTATTTCAATCATACAAAACATGTGTTACAATACCGTGCATTCCATATTAAAAATGAACATGCTATAAATAAAAAATCCTCCCAGTATGCACTGAGAGGATTTTTTATTTCAGGTAATCGTGGATTACTTAACTTTAGAAGAAAGTTCTGAACCTGCTTTGAAACGTACAACCTTTTTTGCAGGGATGTTAATTTCTTTACCGGTTTGTGGGTTTCTGCCTTTACGAGCAGCTCTTTTGCTTACTGAAAAAGTACCGAAGCCAACAAGAATAACTTTGTCGCCTTTTTTCAATGCTTTTTCTGAAGCTGCGATGAATCCGCTTAAAGCAGCAGCAGCTTGAACTTTTGTAATTCCGGCTTCGTCAGCCATTACGCTAATTAAATCTGATTTGTTCATTTTGTTTAACTTTT
>DATGWX010000406.1:0-2161 GCA_035299275.1 Bacteroidia bacterium | reverse complement strand
TGTTGACCGTGTGTTTGCCGGAAGCAACCGCAACCCGCAAGTGTTGCGTAACCTGCAAAGCATATACAACACAGGTCGTTTGTCGGGTACCGGATATGTTTCCATTTTGCCGGTTGACCAAGGTATTGAGCACTCTGCCGGTGCTTCATTTGCTCCTAACCCTGCGTTCTTTGATCCTGAAAATATTGTGAAACTGGCTATTGAAGGAGGATGTAATGCAGTTGCTTCTACTTACGGAGTGTTGGCTTCTGTGTCACGTAAATATGCCCATAAAATTCCTTTCATAGTAAAAATTAACCACAACGAATTTTTAAGTTACCCTAATAAGTTTGACCAGATTATGTTTGGCTCGGTTGACGAAGCCTGGAACATGGGTGCTGCTGCAGTGGGAGCTACTATTTATTTCGGTTCCGATGAATCAGGCCGTCAGATTCAGGAAGTTGCTGCTGCATTTGAGCGTGCACATGAATTGGGTATGGCAACTATTTTATGGTGTTACCTGCGTAACAACGCCTTCAAAAAGGACGGTGTAGATTACCACACGGCAACAGATATTACCAGCCAGGCTAATCACCTGGGTGTAACAATTCAGGCAGATATTATCAAGCAAAAATTACCTACCAACAACGGTGGTTACACTGCGTTGAACTTTGGTAAAACACACAAGAAAGTATACGATGAGTTAACTACCGATCACCCTATTGATCTGGCCCGTTATCAGGTGGCAAATTGTTATATGGGTCGTCAGGGTTTGATTAACTCTGGTGGAGAATCTAAAGGCGCATCAGACTTAGCTGAAGCGGTAACTACAGCGGTTATTAACAAACGTGCAGGCGGACAAGGATTAATCTCCGGCCGTAAAGCGTTCCAGAAACCTGTTAAAGAAGGTGTAGCTTTATTAAACGCTATTCAGGATGTATATCTGAATAAAGACATTACCATTGCGTAAATAAATAGGATTGGCAGATGGAAAGGTTGTAACCTTGTATTCTTTCCATCTGCTAATTTTTAATCATAGATAATGAGTTGGTTCAAACGAGTTAAAGAAGGAATAACCACCGCTACTAAGGAGAAGAAATCTACTCCTGACGGGCTTTGGCACAAGTGTTCACGATGCAAAAAAGCTGAACTCACTAAAGACATTCAGGCCAATTTGTGGGTGTGCCCGCATTGCAACCTGCATGAAAAAGTGGGTTCGAAAGAATACTTTGATTTGTTGTTTGATGAACACCAGTACGAGGAATTGTTCGACAATATTTACCCGGCCGATCCGCTTGAATTTACGGACACCAAAAGTTATAAGGATCGTATAACTGATACCATCAAAAAATCAGGACTTAATGATGCCGCACGTTCTGCTACAGGCAAAATGAACGGGTTGGATATTGTAGTGTGTTGTATGGATTTTGGTTTTATAGGAGGTTCTATGGGTTCTGTTGTGGGAGAGAAAATTGCCCGCAGCATTGACCATGCCCGCAAGCACAAAATTCCTTTTATCATGATATCCAAATCAGGCGGAGCACGTATGATGGAAGCTGCTTTCTCGCTGATGCAGATGGCTAAAACTTCAGCTAAACTTGCTTTACTGGGGAAAGAAGGAATTCCTTACCTTTCTATTTTAACTGACCCCACCACCGGAGGTGTAACCGCATCATTTGCCATGTTAGGTGATTTTAATATTGCTGAACCTGAAGCGTTGATTGGTTTTGCCGGCCCGCGTGTAATACGTGAAACCATTGGAAAAGATTTACCCAAAGGATTTCAAAGTTCAGAGTTTTTATTGGAACATGGCTTTGTTGACTTTATAGTTTCACGTACAGAGATGAAGAAAAAACTTTCTTTGTTGCTGGCTATGCTGGCAGGTAAAAAAGTAGAGCGAGAAGGCGAAAAACTGAATTTGCAGTAAGATTTCTTTTCATCGATAACCCAATACGTCACCACAAGCCTCGCCAGCGGGGTGAAGCAGGTTAAGAGGTACACCAGAAAAAAGAAAGAAGCATTAATTCAACAATCGAACGGGGTCATGCTGAGTTCAGAAGGAGTAAACATTTCAGCTGTACCCTGAACCCATCGAAATATATGACAGATACTTACAGCATGCATTGCTAAAGCCTTATCATGCAATAACTATAGGAAACAGTATGAGGAATTAAATTAGCAT
>DATGWX010000405.1:0-2578 GCA_035299275.1 Bacteroidia bacterium | reverse complement strand
AAAAAAACCAGAATCAGGGAAAGGTAAATACGTGTTTTCATACGAGGTTGATTAGGTTGTGATGGTAAAATTACATATTTGCGCTGTAAAACAAAATCTTAAGTTCAGGCATAGTTGGAAGCAATTAACTGCATTACTATTATCGGGCCCACAGCCTCAGGTAAAACACGATTGGCTGCAGCTGCTGCTTTTGCCCTGCACACAGACGTTATCAGCCTCGACTCACGTCAGGTATACAGACGCATGGACATTGGTACAGGAAAAGATTTGCAGGATTATACCGTAAACGGAAAACAACTACCCGTGCACCTGATTGACATTGCCGAACCCGGCACCACGTATCACCTGCATCAGTTTATTCATGATTTTAACACCGTATTTAAACAACTTACTGAACAGTACAAGCTGCCCGTGCTTTGCGGTGGTACGGCTCTTTATCTTCATGCTTTGTTGAAAGAACATCAATTTATCTCGGTGCCCGTTAACGAAAGTTTGCGCGGGGAACTGGAATCAAAAAGCAAAGAAGAGTTACTACATATTTTCCGGCAACTACCTTCTACTGCTTATACTCCGTTGGCAGATACATCAACAGCCAAAAGATTAATTCGCGCCATTGAAATATGCTCCTGGTTACTTCACCACTCTTTGCCTCAAAACAATTACCCCAACATCTCTCCGCTTTGCTTTGGTATGCAGTTGAGTGCCGAACAACGCAAAAACAATATTGCTGAACGCCTCCGCTTTCGTTTACAAAACGGTTTGATAGAAGAAACCGAAAGTTTGCTGGCCTCAGGTATTGAAGCCGCACAACTTATCCGCTATGGACTGGAGTATAAATTTGTAACCGAGTTTTTGCAGGGCAAATATTCTTACACCCAATTGGAGGAACTATTGACTATAGCCATACAACAATATTCGCGCAGGCAAATGACCTGGTGGCGCAAGTTGGAGCGCGAGGGTTTGCACATTCATTGGATCGATGCGAACTTACCCGTAAGCGAACAATTGCAGATGCTGTTACATGTACTATCTTTGCATCCTCAACTTAAATAAATGACCTGCGGATATGTGTGCCCACAATGTGAAGGAACAGGCTTTACCGCCAACGGTGAACCCTGCGACTGGTGTACGCCCGAAAAAGAAACCACACCCGATAAACCTGACGAACAACCAACAGACGAAGCCTGGATAAAAGAAACACATGAAGGGAAATGTTGTGCCGATGAGTGAGTTTCGTTATTACCTGTTGTATAAACCCATCGGTATTATCAGCCAGCATTTCAGTGATGTGAAAAAGAAAAAGACGCTGCGCGATGTACACCTGTTTGCTGAAGGAGTGCAGCCGCTTGGCCGTTTAGATGAAGACAGCGAAGGATTATTGCTGCTTACTGACGATAAAAATTTTCACCACCTCACACTCCACGACAAAAGCATGGAAAAAGAATACTGGGTGCAGGTGGTAGGTGTAGTAAGTGAAGAACAGCGTCTGGCATTGGAACAAGGGGTACTCATTAGCGTGGAGGGAGTACCCTACACCACACAACCCTGCACCGTAAAAATATTGCAGGAACCCCTGCCCATACCCCACCGCTTACCGCACATGATTAAACACCAGAAAAAACCTTACACCTGGCTCTCCATTGTGCTCAAAGAAGGTAAAAACAGGCAGATACGCAGAATGACCTCCTCGGTGGGGTTCCCCACAGTACGTTTGGTGCGGGTACGCATCAATACTTTGTGGCTGAACGACATGCAACCCGGAGATATCCTTCAGATTCCACGCCCGTGGTAAATTTGAAAAGTACTATCTTTGCACCTCTTTTGGCCTCGTAGTACAACGGATAGTATAAGAGTTTCCGAAGCTCCAGATTCAGGTTCGATTCCTGACGAGGCCACTATATAAATACATCATGTATTTATTTATCAGAACTTTATACTGTCAGAATAAATATTCTGCGAAACTATTGCGAAACATTTTAAATATTTCCATACTTATTGCAGCATTCGCACCTTTATTTTTCAATAAATTTGTTTTGTATGGCAAATTTTAATTCAGAACCAGAATATCGTTATTTCGAAATTAATGTTTCCGAAATATGGGAAAGTGAAATTAAAAATTACGCTAATCAGAAAAATTCGTTTGAGTATTATAGAAGTATTTATATTTTCTGCAGAGAACTATTTTTAGCTAACAACAGTATTAAGCCTTTTATTACTTTAAAAGAAATAGATACGGGAGAAACTGATCTAAAATATTTAAATATTTATAGAGATAAGCTCAGTAAATGGGAAAATGAAAAAGAATTAATCGATTTTTATGTGAAGAAAGGTGATTTCTACGATATGAATACTGAATTCATATTTGATCTTAACAATAATAATAAATCTGAATTTGCTAAACTTTTCGTTTTAAAATTAAATCAATACAAAGATTCCATCTTCTATTTAAATGATTTTCTCGAGTTTCAGGTAAATAAAAATTTCAATGGATCAATTCTTGAATTTCAAAAATTCAAATTAATTATTAATTCCCAATTTATTCTTGATGAAATAATCGATACGGAATTAAATAAATTTA
>DATGWX010000404.1:0-3297 GCA_035299275.1 Bacteroidia bacterium | reverse complement strand
CTCCTTTTCATTTTTGTATTTATATACATACACCAACCCCTGCTTGCCCTTAATTGTAACAGGAATAGTTTGTACAAAAATTACCGTATCCAGTTTTCTGTAGCTGGTTCCTTCTGCTAAATCATAAGCCCAACTTAAAGTAAGCTGTGATGGTGTGGCATATTTTGCAGGGAATTTATCTAAACGGTGAACCCTGTTTAACGCCTTGTAAAGTTTTATTCTGTTTTTATAAGAAGCCGCATTATTTTCCCAAACGCTGTCAGGTACATACTGTTTATTCACCAGCAGGGTGGCAGCAGTTCGTAGTTTTAATTCCACATCTTTGGCCAGTAAAAGTTTGTCGAAATAATTTCGTACAGGAGTTTGTGCTGCAAAGGGAACCAAAAGAGTATTAAATTCATACAGGTTACTGTTACCTGAACTACCGGAGTAATCACTTTTATTGTTCACTTTCTTTTTCATCTCCACCCGTGCATCATTCAGTATTTGGGTAATGTATCCGGCATACAGGGCAGGTTTTACGGTGTTGCTGTCAACCAATTTAGCCAGTAAACCGTACACACGGCTTTTGTAATCTTCGAATGTGCACAGTTGAAGCAAAGCAGGATAAAGTGTTGATGTATTTTTGAGTTTGTTTTTACTTCCCAATGTATTGAACAACGGATTTAACTCATAGGCACTGTAAAGAATAGGGGTTTCTAACCGAATCAATTCAGCCAGTAGGGTGAATGATGCATTAGTATTCATTTCAGCCAATGCTTCCAGAATGGCTACCTGCAGTGTTGAAGTATCACTTACCTGCAGGTAAGCTTTTTTAAGGTAAGTCATAGCGGCAGCAGTATCGGTACAATAGCCCAGACTTTTAAGCAACAACGACTTTAAGGCAATGTACTTTTTATTTTCGCCCTGCAATTGGTTAATGCCTTTAATCAACACATAACTTTTTGCTTTTTTAAGGCTTACATAATCAACAGATGCTTCGGCCTCAGCTTTGATAGTGCTGTCTTTACTGTTGAGGTCGTTGATGTAAATTTCTACCAAAGGGTCAAAAGGCGAACGTGTAGTACCTGTATCGGTTATGGTAAAACTGTTGTTAAACATTTTCCAGAAACTGCTCTCACCGTCTTCTGCATCATATACCTGCGCCATGGTGTAGAGGTATCGTCCGCGCAGGTGCATGGTTTTATGTATTAAGCGGGAGGTGTTGGTATCTGCGAGCACTACCTGCATGGTTTGTATATCCCCTTTTTGGGAGAACTTTTTATCTTTCACAATACAAAAACCACCGGGGTTCAGGTCGTAGGTAAGTCGGTTGTACCAGAAAGTATCGGGTGTGATGGCGTATCCGTAGCGGTGAAAGCGGTCCACATCTAAAGTAATTTGTTCATCCGTTTCATTGTTCACAAAATAGAAGCGTCTGCCTTTATACACGTGAGTGCTTTTGTTTTGTTTCTGTTCCCGGTTAAACACATCTTTACTTCCCAAGGCTACTTCCGGTGCAGAAACCTTGTATCGCATGGATGTATCGCTATAGGAAGTGAATTTCGGCTCAGGGTAAACCACTAAACGGAATGATCGGAAAGCAGAGTCGATAATCAGCAGTTTATTTTTTTCATCTGCACGAGCCAGCACAATATAAGCATGTGCACCACGCAGTACATACATAGCTCTTACCCATGTGCTGTCGTGTGCACGGTAAGAGCTTAATATAGCATGGCGTTTCTGATGTGTTATAACGGAGCGGTTAAAAGGCGTGTAACGCATTTCTTTGATTACACTTTTTTCCAGTATGCCCAGTTCAAAAGTATCTTCATCAATGTAATCAGGATTGTTTACAGTAAACCGGCTGATGACAAAGTTGATTTTATTTTCAGCATCCTGTGCCTGAAATGTTCTCGGATTTACCAGAGAAAAATTATTCGGATTAACCGGCTCAAAATTGGTTATTACCTGGCCGGGGAGTAACATTTCAAAACCACTCCCGGCATTTTTATACCATTCGTAGGAGTTGTTTTCTGCTTTTGATAATACGATGTTCTTAAAGAAAAATCCGCCTGATTTTTTTATGTATTCACCGGTGCCGCTGGCTTTAAAAAGAATAAGTTCAAACGGAGTTACGGCCATCAGGTAGCGCTGTGTATTTCCTCTGCGGTTCCTGCTCAGAATGTCATAACCTTTGTATCCGTTTACGTTGATATCGTTTTTGGAAAGAATATCTCCGGGCACAAACTCATACAAAAAACTATCAATGCTTTGCAACATATAATTTTCAGTAAATCCGCGAAATGCGCTGTAGGTTTTTACCCTGCAAATGGTGTAGTAAGAACCGTTGGCCTGATCGGAATAGAAGTAGTTCATTTCAATGGGATCGGTATTCCAGTAAAGCATGTCGTTAGGTGCATTCAGCTGAATCATTTTATCATACGAAGTGTAGGCTTTTGTAGTGAAAGGCACCTCCGTGGCGTCAATACCGTTTTTGAGCTTGGAACTTCTTTTACCCATGTTTACAGGTTGCACAGTGTATCCCATTTCTCTTAACAGTTGGATTACGCCTCTTTTGCCCGGTAAGTGTGCCGCACCCACAGCCGTAAATAAACCCTCTTGCTGCATAATGGAGTCCATACATCTGGCCATATTGGCATTGCGTATATAGAGCATTTTTTCCAGGTACCTTTTTGAGGTGTATGCAATGTTGTAAATAGAATCAATAGCATCTAAATCTCCTCTGCGGTAAGCGTTATCAATTTCTTCACCCACGTCAATACTGTTCAGTTTACGGCTGCGGTCCTGCTTCTCATTGTCTTCTGCCATTTCTTCTTCAGCCTCCAGTACCAAGCGCAATGATTCTGCAAAGTCTTCGACAGCACCTACTTTTTTATTCAGCTTTCGGGCGCTTTGATAAATGTATAAATCCAAATAGGTGTCTTCTTCAAAATCCTCTTTGGCACGTTTGTACCGGTAAAGTAAAAAGTTGATGATATCAGGATTTCCGGAAATGTCGTATTGCAAACGGTTGCGAATGTTATCGGGCCCGGGGAGATAGAACATGTTTTTTTGTATAGTGCGGTTTCGGTTGCTGTAAATGTGGTTGGCATAATCCTTAAGCAAGCCAGCCATGTAATCAGAGCTAATCATTTCCTCTACCACTACCGAGGGGTTAAATTCCAGTGCCACCTGATCTACACTTTTCAGCGCCAGAAAAAAGGAGTCGCCCAGATTAAAAGCAATTTTATTACTCACGTGCATGGTACCATATAAGTAGGAAGGCTTTTTTAGCCCTTTCCCGCTTATTTGCCA
>DATGWX010000403.1:0-3413 GCA_035299275.1 Bacteroidia bacterium | reverse complement strand
TATGCGCATGAGTTAACGGCCGGGTCCAGTTTTTTTAATGAGCAAATGCTTTACCTGAACCCTGTTAACTGCTTTTTGTATGTGCTGGAGCGTATGCATGAACCCTGCGAAGTAGAGCTTTTGGGGTTGCCTGACACCTATGAGGTGGCCTGCCAAATGGAGAAAGTAAAGCATCATGTTTTGAAAGCACGCGATTTTGATTACTTGGCTGATAGTCCGTTGATAGCCTCAGAGTACCTCAAACACTTTCATTTTCATTTGAATGAAGCCGAGGTGCACTTATGGTTTACAGGTAATTTCAGCGGAGATTTTGGGGAGATTCTGGAGCATACCCATGCCTATTGCAAAAAGCAGGTAGAGGTTTTTGGCGAACTGCCTTGTGAAAAATACCATTTTCTCTACCACATTGTGCCTTACCCATATCATCACGGTGTGGAGCATTTGGATTCAACCGTGATTGCGATGGGCCCCGCGGATAAATTTTCAGATATTAATTTTTACCGTGAGTTTTTGGGAGTTAGTTCGCACGAGTTTTATCACCTGTGGAACATAAAACGTATTCGTCCGGCTGAGATGTGGCCGTATGATTTTACAAAAGAAAATTATTCACGGCAAGGTTATGTGTACGAAGGGGTAACCACCTACATGGGCGATTTAATGTTGTTGCGCTCCGGTGTGTTTGATTGGGATGAGTACTGTGCTGAGTTTAATGATTTTTTACAGCGTCATTTTGATAACTACGGACGTTATAATTTATCAGTTGCCGGCAGTTCATGGGATACCTGGCTGGATGGTTATGTGCCAGGGGTATTCGGGCGTAAAGTTTCCATTTATGTGGAAGGTGCACTGGCAGCCTTTATACTCGATACAATTCTGATGAACAGTACACAAAATAAACAAACCATTGATGAGCTGATGCGCAGGTTGTATTACGATTTTTACAAACAAAATAAAGGCTACTCACAACAGGATTACATTAAACTAATTGCTGACATAAGCGGAAGTGCCCAGCAGCAATACGTGGATGAGATACTGGAGGGTTGCGGATATATTGAGCACTATTTGCCTAACTCACTCGACTATGTGGGTTGCACACTCAATAAAACAGACTCTCCTTTGTTGTATGAAAGCGAATGGGGAATTAAAGTTGCGCTAGAGGCAGGGCAATGGATAGTGAAAACAATTGCTCCGGGCTCACCGGCAGACCATGCAGGTGTTGCGGAGCAAGATGTTATTGTAAGTATCAATGGGGCAGCACTTGCAACTATAGTCGACCTTAACGTGTGGCTCCAACAGCATAAAGTATCTGCATACGAACTGGAACTGAAAAATAGTTTGATGCAAAAATTGGTGTCCGTACAAAGCGGGCCCGACACTTACTGGCATCGTTATCGTATCAGTAAACAACTAAATGCGACTGTTGCTCAAAAAGAGGCATTTAAAACGTGGACACATCAGGAGTTTTAATTTAAGCGTAAATTCGACCACGTGAACATTCAACTATCCGTAGTTATTATCTCATACAACGAGGAGAAGAACATCGCACGTTGTCTGCAATCGGTGCAGGGTATTGCCGATGAAATACTTTTGGTGGATTCATTTTCCAAAGACCTTACAAGAGATATTGCAACTTCTATGGGAGCGCGTGTAATTGAGCATGTGTTTGAAGGACATATTCAGCAAAAGAATTACGCTGCACAACAGGCAAAATATGATTATGTCCTTTCACTGGATGCAGATGAAGCACTGAGTGATGAGCTTAAAAAATCAATTCAACAGGTAAAGGCCAACTGGCAATATGATGCTTACCAAATGAACCGTTGCACCAACTATTGCGGAAAATGGATTAAGCACAGTGGTTGGTATCCTGACCGCAAGCTGCGTTTGTGGAATCGAACTAAAGGAGAGTGGGGGGGCGTAAATCCTCATGATAAGTGGGAGTTGCATAAAAAGAGTGTGAATTTCAAATGGATTAAGGGCGATATTTTACACTACAGTTATTATAGCATTGAAGGACATTGGCAGCAGGCAGAAAAATTCAGTAACATAGCAGCGCAAGCTATGTTTGACCAAGGTAAACGAATAAGCTTTGCGGGATTATATCTGAAAGCAGCATTTAAGTTTATACGCAATTATTTTTTGAAGGCGGGCTTCTTAGATGGTTATTACGGCTGGGTAGTTTGCAAAATTACAGCCTGGGAAACTTTTGAAAAATACCGCAAGTTGCGGGACATGAACAGGAGATTGGCATGATATTTTATGAATAATCACAAATCATATTGAGATGAAAAAGATATTTTTATTTGCCTTTATAGCTACGGTAGCTTTTGCCTGTGGTACTAACAAGAAAAAAGCTACAGAAGGACTCACTGAAATTAAAGGTCCGTTTAGCGGAAATAAATACGAATCAAATCGCAGGTATTTTCGTGCAACCGGTAGTGGTGAAAGTATTAATCTGGAATCGTCCCGAAGTCAGGCTATGTTGTTAGCTAAGCAACGTTTAGCTTCTTCGGTGCAAACTCAGATTAAAAGTGTACAGGAGGCATACAGTAGTGACCGTAAAGCGGAAGGTGGAACAGAATTCGAAGAGCGTTTTCAGAATTTAACACGGGAAGTACTTAACCAGATTATCGTTGATGTATCTACCATTGATGAAAAAACATTTCAGAAAAGTGACGGTACTTATATCACCTATTTAGCTCTCGAAGCACGCAAAAAAACCACTTACAAAAAACTTAAGGAAATTGCCAAACAACGCACTACATTGTCTGATAAGGACAAGAAGTATATTGAAGATATGATTGATAGTGCGATCAAAGATCTGGATGACGGAGAGTAAGTAAGCGTAATCAACGCAAAAGTCGCGCTATTGTCTAAAGTATATACACATCAATATTTGAACTTACGCTTTGGTTTTCCATAACATCCACCAGGGAACGTAAGGTTTATCATGGTGTTCATAATGATAGCCGAAGAAATAGCAACTTACAAACCCCCAAAGGTGATTTTTACTTTGCGTTCTTGCTTTATGTACGTTATCCAATAGTTCGGGGTAACGGTGCGGCAAATATGTGCCAAAGTAGAACAGTTGAAGAGTGCTGAGTAGCGGGGGAATTACCCAGAATAAAATCAGGTTGGTTTGAGGGATGCCCAAACCCCAATGGAGAAGATTAAATACACCTGCCAGTAAGACAATCTGCCACCAACGCAAGTAATGTTTCACAAAGCTAATATACCAATTGATGAAACTTCCTTCATAGTAGTCAGGGTCATCTTGAGAGGCAACGTGTCGGTGGTGTTTGTGGTGCTCTGGATAAAGATTTTTGTAATAAAAGGCAGCGTAAAGTAATAAGCTTATGGAGCCGATTATGTCGTTTATCCTTTTATTGGAACTAACTGTTCCGTGCATGGCA
>DATGWX010000402.1:0-1683 GCA_035299275.1 Bacteroidia bacterium | reverse complement strand
AGCGGGTGAGTGTACCTTAATCTTTGACCCGAAGCTGAGCAACTGGGCCACCAGCTCGTAACTTTCTATCACCTCAATTTCGAACTTGCAGGCTTTGCTCGTTTCGCTCACAATACGTTGTGAATGGTGCAGCGGCTGACTTTTTACATACATGGCCTCGCTGGCAGGGAGTGTAAATGTAACTTTGGTCGGTTGCAGGTTATTGGGTACCGAGATACCAAAAGCATGTGCAAAATATTCACGGGTATTAAAACTACTCTCCCGACTAAATTTTTCGTTTTTCAACTCCAGCGACTTAATGCGGTCGAGTGCAAAAGTGGTAATCTGTTTTTTATCGGGGTGATAGCCTAGCACGTACCAGCGGTTGCGGTATTCCTTTAAAAGATAAGGGTGAAGGTGGTGTTGTTTGGCTGCATCGGGCTCAAAACGCTGGTACATCAATGTCACCACTTTGCGTTCGCGAATGGCTTGCAATAAAACGCCTAGGTATTCATTCCCGGTTTGTACCCAACCTTTTTCTACCTGCACGTAGTCGTCAAGTTTTTCATCTCCCAGATAATCGTGCAGGTTAATGAGTTCCTCTATTTTTTGTACCGCACCGGCAAAAGACTGCACAGGTTGCAGTCCGTCAAACTGCCGCATCAGTTGTTTGGCAAAGTCGAGCGCGTAGAGTTCTTCCTCGCGCAAGGGCATCTTGTTAATGCTGTAATGCTGGTCGCTGTAGCAGTAGCCATTGTACCTGCGTTCATACACAATGGGAGCCAGGTAGCCCAGCTCTTCATTGTTTTTCATTTCCTCCAGATCTTTTTCAATGGTACGTAAGGATACTTTACCTACCACTTCGGTGCAGGCTTCTATCAGGTCTTCTTTACTGGGATAAGGCTTTTGCTTGTTGCGCAAACACTGGTCAATAATGCGGAAACGGATATAAGCACTCTTATTTATTGGCATGTGGTAAAAATAATTTAAAAAAAATATTTCCCCGCATATAGGCTGCGGTGAACCCCATTTTGTTTGTATCATCAAATAACAACAAGTATGAACACACAAATTCAGGTTATCAATCAGGTGCTGCATTTACTGGGTAAAGTCAACACATTGGAAGTTACAGATGAATTCAGTTACGAGGCACTGGAAGATTTCAGAGTTACTTATGTGTATGCAGAAGAGCTGGGTGAAATTATTTACAAAGGTCGTATGGCGCTTGTGCAGCGTGATACTGAAAAACTGAGCAATGTACTTCGCCAGTTGATTAAACACCCGGCCTTTAAACATGACGGTTCGCGCAAATTGCTGATGGACTGCATTGAACTGATGCACGAAGGCAGATTGTTGTTACTTACCTCCATGCCGGTACGCAAAATTTTACTGGCCTGCCACAGGAGCATACAAAACCACCTGGGCATACTCATCATAAAAGGCGAAATCCGTTTTCACCTGATGCAGGCCAGCATTGAAGAATTAGCTTAATCAATCAACTCTTAAAATCCATAGTTATGCAAGACAACCGCAGTACTCAACTGATGTTTCGCGAGGCGTTACATCTCTACCACCAGGAGCAATTTACACGTGCTTTTCAGCAACTGGAAATTATACTGGCCCTGCAGCCCGCCCACATGCCGGCTAAATACCAGCAGGCTTTGTGCAAAATACATTTAGGGCAGGAGGAAGAGGCTTACCATG
>DATGWX010000401.1:0-6560 GCA_035299275.1 Bacteroidia bacterium | reverse complement strand
GGTTTAAAAGCGGCACTTTTGGTATTTTTTCGCACACCTCTAACCATGTATGATTGCATCCCGAACTTCTCTGTGTAGAGCTTGGCAATAATGCTCGTTTCAGCATATTTTACTGTTCTGATCACTATGGCCCTTGAACTGAAAAGCATGTATATCAGAGGTTGTTAAACCAGGTAGAGTATGGGTGTTGAAGAATATAAAGGTCGGACGGACTAAGGTTTTTTTGTTTGCAAAAATCATCTTTGATGGCCGTGTTAATTTCAGTGCTGTGGTGAACTGATGCAGCAAATTCAGTTAACATATTTTGTAGTTCCAGTTCTCTCGATTCAAAGATGTAAAGTGCGCTGTCATCAATTAATGCATCAACAGGAATTCCCGTTGCCAGACTATAACGTTGAATAAAACTATACCAGTCCTTATCTGCTTTGAGTTGATTGGTAAAAACTGCTATATGTTCATGTAAGGTGTTCAAAATATCAGCAGTTAGTTTTTTGTTCTCAAATTTCGGGTGGTACAAGCTGATGTTTTTGTGCACAAAAACAGGCTGACCAAAATAGCTTTGTATGATGGGTAAGTCAGGTAATGATCTTGAGTCAACAGTAAATAACCACTTCGCATCTCGGGTGAGTAAGTAGAGGAATACACGGTTGATGTCTTTTTTATTTGTCACGGTGTAACCATGTCTGTTCATTAAATAGAGAGAGATGTCGTAGGATGGGTCAGTTATTGTGACAACGTAATCGGATGACTTTACATTGTGTTGTTCAAGCAGTGGTTTAATCTCCGGGAACGCCTCATACGCATATTGAAAAAAGGAACTTTCTCTGCTATAGAGCGAGGATAAAATTTTATGGCAGTAGGTGAAGTTGAATATTGTTAGCGCTATGCCAACCGCTGCGGCAGTGAGCTGAAGTTTTTGCTTGTGTTTAAAATAGTTTGTAAGTCCTGTTCCCAAGCTCAAAAGCAGGGAAAAAATCCAGGGTAAGAGAGTGATGATATAATAATCATGGTACTCCATGGCAACAAACATCAGAAAGAAGAAAGAAATTGTTCCCGCAGCCAGTATGAACGTACACCAAATCAACTGACGTGGAATGTGTTTGTTGAGGAATAAAACTACTAGGTGAAGCGGAGCAATCAGTACAAGAAAATAGGGTGGGTAATAATGAAGGAGCAAGTTTGCTTTCAGGCTTTTCCAAATGGCAAATACTTGTTCAATGCTTTGAGGTACGCGGGTGCTTAATGTAAAAAACTCAGAGTATACAGATGCATTAAGCCTTGAAGCATAACTGTACCAGAAATAGGCAACAACAGCGGGAAGAAGAAGTGCAGTAAGTAGTAAACCCTTTTTTGAAATCAGACTTTTTCTCTCAGGGGAAAGTAAGCGCAAAAAGTCAAGTATTGCTAAAGCAATCATAGCCACAATACTTATAGCCGCTGATGCTTTAACAAGTAAAGCCAGGCATGCCGTAAAAAATATTATGAGCAGAAATAAAACTCTAGGTTGTGTTTGCCATTGGAGGAAATAGTACCAGGTAATCATGACAAAACCAAGACTAACCGGATCGGGATTGAAATTGGGTACGTAGTATAGCAGTGTTGGAGAACTCAACCACAAAAATGAAACAAGTAAAGCCGTGATAGTATTTTTGCTTACATAAAGCGCAATTTTCCAGGCAAAGTAGAAGCCGATGGAAAATAATAACATTACAACTAATCGGTAATAGGAGTCATTAAATCCAACCACTTTATATATACAAGCCACAGTGTACTGAATAATCGGAAATTCAGCTGCTGCTATACCCGTTCCCCTCGTTCTGTTATGTATCCGTGGAACCAGAATGTTCATGTCTTCCTGGTAAAAGTTGAGTGCAATACTGGCACGGTCACACTGCGCAGAAATGTGTAATGACTGTGGATGCTTAGGAACGGCTTCCCAAACAAAACCACACCAGTAAGCAACAATCAGAAGTGTAAAGGAAATAAGTTGAGGGTATTTTTCGACTATTGCGCTTACTTTTTTCATCAACGTATAAATAATATCTTGCTCACCATGGTGTCGCTGCCATCTTTATTGGAAGAAAACACAAGGTATACACCGGTTGATGCTTTTTGTCCGTTAAAATTTCTTCCGTTCCATGTTGCCATTCCTCCATTAGAAGCAGTTTCATAGACCAAAAATCCGTTTATGTCGGTAATTTTTACATTGGCCTTTTCCGGCAATCCGCGTATAGAAATTGTGCCGTTAAAGTCGGGTCTCACAGGGTTCGGATAAACAAATACATTTCCATGTTTATCCGCTCCTTCCGTTGCATCACCAAAGTACGAAATCAATCCTTTGTCGGTGGTCATTACTACTTCACCACTCATAGGGTTAATGGCAATTTGTAACACATTGTTCGATATGAGTTCACTGTTGGTCTCTGTAAAATATTTAATCACCTGATTCCCGTCAGCTGAAATGAGCCACACTCCGTTTCTTGTGCCTATCCATTTACGGTTACCTCCGTCAACTGTTATGCAGTTGATGAATTCCGTACCTAATAAGTAGGCTGCATTACTGCCTGTACCAATAATTATTTGTTGTGCATCGGCACCTTCAAAAACATCAGAGGGATTGTACAAAACAGCTAAACCGGCTTGTGTACCAATCCACATTTCTCCGTCACGATCTTTGGCCACGCACATTACATCATTACTGGGTAAATTGCCTAAACCACCGCCTTGCCTCAATAGACGGTATTGGTCGTCAGTCTTATCAGTAAGTGTACCCTTGTCATCGAATACCAATAGTCCGTTAGATCTTACTGCCACTATCCATTTGCGCCCTTCATCATCCAATTCAATATCCGTTAACGGGTATTGTGTATTTAATGTGCTTCCGAAATTGTAATTGACCCATTGGCCTGATGATGTGTAAACACTTAGCGGAGATACGGCTCCGTAGTTGGCTACCCACAAATTGTTGTCTTTGTCAAATTTTAGTCCTGATACATTCAACGGGCGGTTAGGGTCGTTGGGTGGGCGACTGAGACTGCTGTTCATTTCATTGTAAGGTGTGGCTACTTTACTCGAAGGGTTAAATTCATACAACCCTCTGCCAAAGCTTCCCATAAACACATTGCCTGTAGAAGGATTTACAGCAATAGAAACAATGTCAGAAACGGTATCAAAACCGATAGGACTAAAGTCTCGTGCACTAGTCCATTTACCACTATTGTACCGGTAAAATAAATTGAAGTTATAACTCAGGTTCCAATTGCGTGCATTTCCACCTGCTACCCACATATCACCACCATTTATTGACATGGCTGCTGCCGTATTTCCATCAGGGCCATTGGGGAAAATGTTCTCTTCCAATGAGCCGGTTGTTGAGTTGTAGGTATTTAATCCGTTTTTTCGAAAAGTGAGATAAAACACCATTCCACCATTATCTGTTACCGCATCAATGGGTTCAAGTGTAAACGGGAAAAATGTATTACCATTGGCCCATAAGATAGAGGTAGCATCCTGTTGGCTCACTACAAGGTTGCCTGATGTTATCTGAATGGAATAATTTCTGCGTTTTAAATTGTCTCTGAACGGTGCCCACAAACTGCCGTTCCATACCTGAATAACCGAATCAATTTCCAGGTACAGTTTATTTTTGTAAGTAGCCGTGAGTTTACTGCCGGTAAAAGGTATAAAGGTATTCCAGTTATTGTAATCAGCCAGGTTTGGGCTGTTAATCGAGGCCCGTAATGTGCCGTTTTTGGTACAGGCATACAGGGAATCATTAAATATGGTTGAGGTATACACTTCCAACTGCTCTCCGTTTGCGCCTATGTTGGTGTAGGAATCTTTTATCTCCTGCTTTATAAGGTCAACCACAATTAATCCGAGTGTCCCTGACAGGTAGGCAAAATGTTCGTGAAAGCTGATGTGATTAATGCGCTTTACTCCCAGTACCTGTTTGCGGGCAATATCAGGGATGTTGTATACAAAACCGTTGCGAATAAGATCAATGTCACAACTTTCATATACAATCATCAGCGTACCTAAACTGTCATGATTTTTCAGGGTACTTACGGAAAGCTGAGCAAGGCCGTTGCTTTTGCCAAGTGTTTCAACGCTTCGGTCAAACAGACTATAGGTAAAAATTCCACTGGGGCCACCTACATATATTTTATTTTTATCGGCAGTTACAGAGGTAGCGTTTTGATACGGCAGGTGAGTTTTCCAGTTGCCCGTAGCGCCATTTTGTGCGCCAACCTGCCCTGAACAGGCCAAAAATAAAAAGAAGAAAATGTGTTTTAATAAACGCATAGTTGTGCAATATAGGCAGTAAACGAAAAAATTATGTGAATAGTTTAATGCGCCTCAAATATCCTAAAAGTACAGCATTCATACGCTATTTTAATTACTTTTGCGCCACTTTATGTGGGCTAAATTTGCAGCTTTTGTTTTACGCTATCGGGTATGGTGCCTTGTTTTTGTAGGTATTTTTACCGTGGTAATGGGCTATTATGCATCTAAGGCTCAGCTCAGTTACAACATGGCCAAGGTGATTCCGGTAGATGATCCGGATTACCTGGAGTACCTCGATTTTAAAGGGAAGTTTGGTGAAGACGGTAATGTATTGGTTATCGGGGTTCGAAATAAGGACCTGTTTGAACTGGAATTTTTTAATGCCTGGTATGACTTAAATAACCAGATTGATAGTATTGAGGGGGTGCAGAATGTTCTGTCAGTTCCCCGTTTATACAACATTGTAAAAAACGATAGCCTCCGAAAGTTTGATGTGGTGCCGCTTATACCACACAAACCACAAACTCAGGCTGAGCTGGACAGTATTCGCATACAAATAGACAACCTCAAGTTCTACAAAGACTTGTTGTATAATGCTGATTCGAACGTAACACTTATGGCCATTACGCTGGAGAAAGATAAGCTCGATTCAAAGTTGCGTATAGCACTGGTTAAGCAGATAGAAGAAAAAGCGAAAGCCTTTGGTGAGCAGTTCCACAGCCAGATGCACTTTTCGGGGTTACCCTACATCCGAACTGTATATTCTACCAAAGTAGCAAAAGAGTTGCAGATGTTTACGCTGCTGGCCATGCTGGTTACCGCTATCATGATGCTGCTGTTTTTCCGCTCGTTTGCCGCCATGTTTTATTCCATGGTGGTAGTAGGAATTTGTGTGGTGGCTACTATGGCACTTATTCCGCTTTTCGGGTTTCGCATTTCCTTACTTACAGGTTTGGTGCCGCCACTTATTGTGGTTACATCAATTCAAAACTGTATTTACCTGCTCAACGTATATCATTTTGAGTTCAGGATACACCGCAATAAAATCAAAGCGCTTACCCGTGTACTTACCAAAATAGGTTTGGCATCTTTCCTTACCAATCTTACCACAGCTGTAGGTTTTGGGGTATTCAGCTTCTCAGGTAGTGTGGTGATGGATGAGTTTTCATTGGTATCGGCTGTGGCCATCATGATCAGTTTTGTGATATCCATGATTGTGATTCCCGCTGTATTCAGCATGTTGCCTGACCCTACCTTCAAACAAACCAAACACCTGGAGAATAAAGCCCTGCAAAAATTTGTAGACTCTATCAGCTATTCTGTAGTACATCACCGCAAAACCATATACGGTATTACCATTGTAGTATTGATCATTTCGTTCATCGGTATTTTTAAGGTGAAGAGTATAGGGTACATGGTAGATGATATTCCTCACCGCGATCCGGTGTATACCGACCTGATGTTTTTTGAGCAGCATTTTAAGGGAGTAATGCCCTTTGAAATATCCATTGATACGCACAAAAAACGTGGAGTACAACGTGTGCAGGTGCTGCAAAAAATTGAAGAGTTGCAAAATGTGCTGGCCACTTATCCTGAATTGTCCCGTTCCTTATCGGTGGTCGATATGATGAAGTTTTCCAATCAGGCCTTCTACCGTGGAAATCCTGCCCGTTACCGCTTACCCAATGAGCAGGAAAAAAGTTTTATCCTGTCGTATGTAAACAAATCAAGGGGCAATAGCGCTACCAGCAGCAGTGTTACCCGCTCACTTATGGACAGCAATGCTCAAGTGGCACGCATCAGTGTGCAAATGGCTGATGTGGGCTCAGTAGAAATCAAACGCATTCAGGAAGAGCTCAGACCCAAAATCAACGAGATATTTGACAGCAGTGAGTACAAGGTAAACATCACCGGTACCAGTGTCATATTTTTGAAAGGAAACGACTACCTCATTGATAACTTAACCAGCAGTATGTTCTGGGCACTGGTGCTTATTTCGCTGCTCATAGCCTTCCTGTTTTTCTCATGGAAAATGGTGCTCATTTCTTTGGTGCCTAATCTTATCCCGTTGATTATGGTACTGGGCATAATGGGCTATGCTGATATTACCCTCAAAACATCAACCATCCTTATTTTCAGTATTGCTTACGGTATTGTGGTTGACTTAACTATTCACTTTTTGGCCAAGTACCGGCATGAGCTTAAAAAACGCAATTGGGATATTGGCAGTTCCGTAAGTTACTCCATGCACGAGAGCGGGGTGAGTATGATTT
>DATGWX010000400.1:0-2697 GCA_035299275.1 Bacteroidia bacterium | reverse complement strand
TTTATCCCAAAATAAAACTCACCATTGGCCCTGCTATTGAAAACGGTTTTTACTACGATGTGGACCTTGACGGTGCAACCATTTCAGACAAAGACTTCAAAAAAATTGAAGACAAAATGCTGGAGTTTGCCCGTGAAAAAGCCGAGTTCCATAAAAAGCCGGTAACCAAAGCAGATGCATTGGCTTATTACCAATCGAAAAACAACGAGTTCAAGGTTGAATTAATTGAAAACCTGAATGACGGAGATATCACCTTTTGCGACCACAGTAATTTTACTGATTTGTGCCGGGGCGGTCACTTGCCCAATACCGGTTTCATCAAAGCTGTAAAACTGATGAGTGTGGCCGGTGCCTATTGGCGGGGGGATGAAAAGAACAAACAACTTACCCGTGTCTATGGCATCACCTTCCCTAAACAAGCAGAGCTGGAAGAGTACCTGGTAATGCTGGAAGAAGCCAAAAAGCGCGACCACCGCAAGCTGGGTAAAGAGCTGGAGATGTTCACCTTTGATGATGATGTGGGCCCGGGTTTACCTTTGTGGTTACCCAACGGAGCGGCAGTAATTGAATTATTGGAAGGATATGCCAAAAAAACCGAGGCCGATGCCGGATATGTGCGGGTAAAATCTCCGCACATTGCCAAAGAGAGCATGTACATCAAAAGCGGTCACCTGCCCTATTATGCTGAAAGTATGTTCCCGCCCATGGAAATGGATGGTGACAAATACTACCTCAAGGCGATGAATTGCCCTCACCACCACAAAATTTTTGCAGCTACCCCTAAATCATACCGCGATTTACCTTTGCGTTTTGCAGAGTACGGCACCTGTTACAGGTATGAGCAAAGCGGTGAATTGTTCGGGCTGATGCGTGTGCGCAGTTTAACCATGAACGATGCACACATCTATTGCACCGAATCGCAATTTGAGGCTGAATTCACCAAGGTAAACGACCTGTACTTGAAATATTTCAAAGTCTTTGGCATTGATAAATACGTGATGCGTTTCTCCAAGCACTCCGTGGAGAAGTTGGGACAGAAATACATCAATGCACCTGAACTTTGGATAAAAACCGAAGACATGGTGCGCAAGGTGCTGGTAAAGCTGGGCGTGAACTTTGTGGAAGTGGAAGACGAGGCCGCCTTCTACGGACCAAAGATTGATATTCAGATATATAGTGCCATTGGACGCGAGTTCACTTTGGCAACCAATCAGGTTGATTTTGCTCAGGCTGAGCGGTTTGACCTTTGGTTTACCAACGAACACAACGAAAAAGAGCGCCCTTTAATCATTCACCGTGCCCCTTTGAGCACCCACGAGCGTTTTATCGGATTTTTGCTTGAGCATTATGCCGGAAACCTGCCCGTGTGGCTTAGCCCGACTCAGGTAGCCGTGTTGCCCATAAGCGACAAATACAATGAGTATGCACAAAAAGTTGTTGATTTCCTGAAAAAGTGTGATATTCGCGCCTCTTTTGACGACCGTAGCGAGAAGATTGGCAGAAAGATACGTGATGCTGAAACCAGGAAAATCCCGTACATGGTAGTTATAGGAGAACAGGAAATGAATGAGGAAAATCTCGCTGTGCGTAAGCATGGAGAGGGTGACAAAGGCAAAATGAACTTAAATGAATTTGCTGAGTTAATTCACTCACAACATCCTGATAAATTGAGCTAAATAAAAACTAACAAAAAGGAGAAAAAAGAAACACTTGGTACAAAACTCAAGTCCGGGCAGACCTTATCTGGGAAGAAGGGGTCCGATGAAAAAAGAAAACGAGCACCGTATCAACAATGAGATTACCGCCCAAGAAGTAAGGGTTGTAGGCGAAAACATTGAGACCGGTGTATACCCGATTTCGAAGGCATTAAAATTTGCCGAAGAAATGGAGTTGGACTTGGTTGAAATTTCTCCTTCTGCTGTTCCACCGGTTTGTAAAGTAATTGACTACAAAAAATTCCTTTACGAACAGAAGAAGAAAAAGAAAGAGTTAAAAGCAAATACGGTAAAAGCCCTGGTTAAAGAAATTCGATTCGGGCCGAATACAGATGAGCATGATTTTGAATTTAAGCTAAAACATGCGTTGGGCTTTTTGGAAGAAGGACATAAAGTAAGAGCTTACGTGATGTTCAGAGGAAGGGCCATCGTGTATAAAGAAAGAGGAGAAGTACTATTATTAACCTTTGCACAGCGTTTGTCTGAGCTGGGAAAAGTAGAACAACTCCCTAAGCTGGAAGGCAAAAAAATGTTTTTGCTGGTAGCACCAAAAGGAAAAAAGTAACAGATTAAGAACAATTATAAAAGGACACAAAGATGCCTAAGGTAAAAACAAACAAAAGTGCCGCTAAGCGTTTCAAGGTAACCGCTTCAGGAAAGATTAAGAGAGCACACGCTTACAAAAATCACATTCTGACCAAAAAAGAAACCAAGCAAAAGCACAACCTGAGCAAGACAGCCTACGTTTTGAAACCGGACGAAGGTAATATCAAGCTTTTATTAGGATTAGGAAAATAAGTAGTTTCAATGTTTAACCCGGAACCCAGCACAAAAGATCCTGTTAGCGCAGGGCGCTATGTTCCAAAAAACAATTAAATAAAATGCCACGTTCAGTCAATTCCGTTGCGTCCAGAAGAAGACGCAAAAAATTACTCGAGTTAGCCAAAGGCTTCTGGGGTAAAAGAAAAAATGTGCTCACCGT
>DATGWX010000399.1:0-4054 GCA_035299275.1 Bacteroidia bacterium | reverse complement strand
AGCTTACGGGTTTAAAGTTAACTTCCCTTCAGCTTACTATCATGCAGCCATTTCTTACATGAATCTGGGACAATACCAGGATGCCGTAAAACATTTTGAGTTGTGTGTAGAAGAAAACGGAAATTTGGCCGAGGTTTACGTACCTATGGGACAAGCCTACCTGCTGGTGGGCGATTACAAAAAGGCCGTGGATGCTGAAAACAATGCATTGAACCTGAACCCTAACCTGCCACAAGCCTGGCAAATTATGGGTGATGCCTTTAACCGTATGGGCGATACCGAGAGTGCCAAACAATGCCTGCAAAGAGCCGCACAATTGCAGGGTGGAAATCCGCAATAAATACTATATTCGCCCGAATAACAGAACCTTTTATCCATGTATTTTGATTCCAATTGGGCTGTAATAACGCCTTTGGCCAACGAAGAGAAAGACTTTGACGCTTTTATTTCAGAATTCACCAAAGTGTTGAATAAACTGGGAAGCGGAAAAGTATATCTGGTAGTTGATAAAGCCTCTAAAGACCGTACGCTGGAACTTTGTCGCGAGCTTTCACAGAAAGACTCCCGCTATGTTACGGTTTGGGCTCCTGAAAATAAAAATGTAGTTGATGCCTACCTGAGAGGTTACCGTGAAGCATACGACAACGGGCACGATATTGTGATTGAGATGGATGCCGGCCTTAGTCATGACCCCAGAGCCTTACCCATGTTTTTACGCGTGCTGAATGAAGGTAATGAATGTGCCTTTGGCAGCAGGTTCATCAACGGAGGTTCTATGGGTGACTCGCCTTTTTTCCGCAGAATGTTATCCAAGACTGGCACAGTGCTTTCCAACATTTTACTCGGCACCCGCCTGTATGATATGACCTCCGGCTTTCAGGGCTTCCATGCTCCGGTAGTAAAACAATTACTCGATTACCAGTTGCTCTCTAAAGCACACTTTTACCAAACGGAAGTACGCTACCTGATGCGCAAAAAACGCTTTGCTGAAATTCCTATTCACTACATGGCCCCTTCACCCAGTGTTTCTCAAAACGCCATTAAAAACTCCGTTACTGTTCTGCTTCACTACATCATTCAACGTTTTACTTTCAACGCAAAATCGTTTTAATCCTCTATGGACAAAAATACCGCTATCATTATCACCTCTATCTCTGCACCTAATGCGGTGATGAAATCATTTGCCGAAGGCAGCAAACAGCACGGTGCTGAATTTATTGTGATAGGTGACACCAAAACGCCCGCAGATTTTCAACTGGACGGTTGCAATTATTATTCTGTTGAACAACAGCGTGCATTACCTTTTGCCTTTGCCAAAGCTTGTCCGGAAAGACATTACTCCCGCAAAAACATTGGTTACCTTATAGCCGCAAAAAACGGTGCTGAACAAATTATCGAAAGTGATGACGATAATTACCCCAGAGAGAATTTTTGGAACAACCGCTCACGCAAACAACAAGCCTATGATATTTCTAACGAAGGCTGGCTAAATGTATATGCCCACTATTCAAAAGGTTACATTTGGCCGCGGGGGTATCCGCTGGAGCAATTGCACAAAGTTGTTATGCCTTTAGAGAGCTTTGATGTTAAAGAACTCGACTGCCCTATACAACAAGGTTTGGCTGATGAAAATCCCGATATAGACGCGGTTTTTCGCTTAACACAGGCGCTCCCCCACTCCTTTGATTACAAACATAAAATAGGTTTGGGTAACAAAACCTGGTGCCCTTACAACAGTCAGAATACTACGCATTACAAAGAAGCATTTCCGTTATTGTATTTGCCTTCGTATTGCAGTTTCCGTATGACGGATATATGGCGCAGTTTTGTAGCACAACGCATTGCCTGGGAAAACAACTGGCACATACTTTTTGAAGAGGCTACGGTGTGGCAGGAAAGAAACGAACACAACCTGCTGCGCGACTTTGAAGATGAAATTCCCGGCTACCTCAACAATGCTAAAATAGCTACCACGCTCGAAAAGCTGGAGCTTAAAAAAGGTACTGCACACTTGGGCGAGAATCTGATTACCTGCTACAAAGCACTTATTGACATCAACGTGATTGGTGCGCAAGAGATGCCATTGCTCGAAGCCTGGATCAGCGATTTGGGTTAATTTCTGCTTTCATTTTCTGATTAGAATTCCACAGCATACGTATGCTGTCTATTTTTTTCTACTGGGCTAAACTATTGCCTGATGGCGCTTATGGCTAAGTACATTAACCCTGCATCAAGTATTTGTTAATAAACACGGGCATCTTGAAGCATGGCCTTTTCGCAAGCGCAGCATTTATGCGTAGTTTTGACGTATGCAACTGCATGAAAAGTTCGGAATTTCCATTGAAGACCTGTGTGAACGTACACGTGCACATGAGTTATATTTTGAACTGGGCAACATCTATCGTTTCTT
This sequence comes from Bacteroidia bacterium, assembly GCA_035299275.1. Lineage (GTDB taxonomy): Bacteria > Bacteroidota > Bacteroidia > UKL13-3 > UKL13-3 > JAGPCK01. Next base: position 1,644 of record DATGWX010000399.1, on the reverse strand, counting down.
AGAATTGCCTGAGAAAATAATACGCATTGAACAGTTTAACAGTTCAGCATCCCGCTCCTATTATGCTAATGCCTTGGAACGCTCAGTTGCTGATTTGGAAACCCTTAAGCACCTGCTCACCAAAAAGCAGCAAGCCAAAGGATACAACGAAAAAACACTTTTTGTATACCGCGAAGCGGAAGAGTTGCTGCTCAAACGCAGTTCAGAAAAACTGAGCCTTACCCTTCTGAAAGACCTGCACCAGTTGGTAATAGGAGAGGTAAACAAAAGCACGAATGACTTTGATTTATTTACCATACAGTACCACAAACTACCTGAAGCGTTAACGCCTCTGATGGAAGCTGAACTGAACGAATTGTTCGAATTCATTAACCACAACACTGAACTGGACCCGTTGAGCCTGTCGTGGGTACTGCATTTTGAACTGTTGCGCATACAACCGTTTAACAGCGATGCGCCCGTGCTGGCACGTTTGCTACATTACTTCTGGCTCAATAAACACAACCTCACATTGGATGGTATGCTCACACTGGAGCAAGAGATTTACCACCACCGCCACCGTTACTTTGAATTACAACAACAGCCTTATGATGAACAAGGCTCCTTGCTGAATGATTACATACAATTCGGACATACACTATTCATTCAAAATCTGGAGCGCTTAAAACTGATGCTGCGTCATTATTTCCGCAAACAAGTGGAGTATGATGATGCAACACCACGCCAGCGTAACATGATGAACTTTGTTTTTGAACGCGGCTACAAGCTCAACCTCTTTCACGAAGGCACACTGAACAAGCGTCAGGAGTTGATTATGTACATCATTCACCACAAAGGCTTTTGCTCAACCAAAGAACTGACAGAAGAGTTTGGATGCAACCGTAAAACAATTCAAAGAGATTTTACTGATTTACTGAATTACAACATGGTTCGCACCATAGGCAACGGCAGTTCGCTGCGTTATGCTGTAAGTATAAAAGAAAATTACAATCAGGAGATGGCTTCTTTTATGCCTGATTTTTTGAGGAAGGCCAATGAGCATCCGGGCATTTCAGCTGTAGTTAACGACAATGAATACCTGACTTCAGAAATCAGCAATGAAAGCAACCAGGCACAAAGCACGAATGCGGCCTGAACAAGAGATACCCTTATAACAGAAAAGGCTCCTTTCAGGAGCCTTTTCTGTTATAAGGAAATTTAATTCAGCTTACAGTTCGTCTGAATTATAGAAGTAATCATCATTGGTCGGGTAATCGGGCCATACCTCCTCGATGCTTTCAAAAGGTTCGCCATCATCTTCCAATTCCTGAAGGTTTTCAATTACCTCTAAAGGCGCACCTGAACGAATGCCATAATCTATTAATTCGTCTTTGGTTGCAGGCCATGGTGCATCGTCTAAATAAGATGCCAGTTCGAGTGTCCAGTACATATGTATAAGTCTATTAAATATTTGTCAATTTACTTTTTCGCGAATATATACGGATTTTCCGTTCGATTGCAACATTCTATTAAGAGTGTGTAAAAAGTTTCAACATGCTCATTTTGTTTAACTTACCGCTACTTGTAAGCAAAAACCTCTCCATAAAAAACAGGTTGGCCGGGGCCCAAAAACGCGGAAGTTGGTGTTTGAGTACCTGTAAAATT
>DATGWX010000398.1:0-5371 GCA_035299275.1 Bacteroidia bacterium | reverse complement strand
GTATTGCGAAGGGGCAATATTGGCAGAGTTTCCGGTGTTTTCTCGCGGTTCATTTCATCTTCTTCTTCCTGAGAAAGAAGCTGTATGAAGTCGTTATTATCTTTGTCGTCTTGAAAAAGGCCTGACAATATCAAATTTCCTGTGTCGTTCATGTTGGGTCAATTTACGGTCAAAATGGCATACAGATAGGGCATTTCTACGCAGCCTGTACTATTTTTCAATAGCTGTGCCACAAAGTTACCTGATCATGGTAACATCGCCACTGGTCACGTACATTTTGTTGTCCCAGCCGCTGTAGGTAATGAGGTAAACAAACACATCATCGTGCTCGCGGTTGCTTTTGAATGTTCCATCCCAGCGGAAATGCCGGTCATTGGTTTCAAAAATCATTTCTCCCCATCGGTTAAACAGTTTAAGGTTAAATGTTTTTACAAAAGAAGGAACGTTGAGCCAATCATCATTAAGTCCGTCACCATTAGGGCTGAAAGCGGTAGGTACAAACAACAGCGGTTTCTGAATCAGTTCAATGGTATTGGATGAGCTTTCGAAAGAAGTAGTGCTTTTAGCATTTTCACGTGCTACAACGCGGTAATAGTACAAGCCGCAATCATCGTACATGCTGGTATCCGTGGTTTCTTTTTTGAGAGGCGAAATGGTTTCTATGTCCAGTTCAGGTATAAACGGATCTGTTCTTTTCACTCGGTAATTCTCTGTGGGCAATGTCCAGTAGGTGTAAGGATTCCACCGCAGTTGGTGCCGGAAGGGTAAGCTTTCTCCTTTCAACAAAATGGTGCAATGCTCGTATGCTTCTTTTGACTCCAGTCCGCATTCATTAAACAAGGTAGTTTTGTAACAATACGATTGCTGTTTTACATTCACAGCTGTATCTGTAAATATGCCGCTGAATGCAGTATCGAATACCTGATACAACAAAAATTGTTCATCAGGGTCGTTGGGTCTTTTATAGATGCGGTATTGTTCTATCAGTTTTTCTTTGCTCTTGGTGAAACGCACTTCCACCTCTTTGTTATCAACCACTGTTACGTAATTCATGTTTACGGGGCCCGGTGAAAATTTAGGGTCGAGCAGGGTACAGGTAGGGTCGGAAGTGTCTCCGGGAATATCACAAATGTTTACTCCCTTGCCATAGTAACAGTAATTGTTAAAGTTTTGCGCAATGGCCGTGTTGTCAATAAACTCCAACACTTCACCTTTCATAAACTTGCCCATAAGTCTCACTTCTCCCGAAGGTGATTTTCTGTAAAGTAAATGGTAAGCAAAGAATTTATCTGTGGTGTCATATTCCCAACGAACCCTTACACTGTTGTCGTTCAGTTTTTTTACACAATAGAAAGTTGGCGGAGCGGGTGAGGGCGGAGGTACCACACGAATATGAATGCGGTTGGTGCGGGAGTTAGGTACAGGACAGGCATTGTCCCACACCAGCAAGTGAATGGTAAATGTATCTTCTCTTAAATCCTGACATAAAGGTTTCCAGGAGATTTTACCCCAGGCTTCATCAATACCACCACTGCCTTCCAGTTTACCGGTATTTACGGATATGTTACCCGGTGCCAGTATCTCTCCGCTGAATTCATATTTAAGCGTGTACTTACGTGGCTTTTTACTTTTGATGGTGAAGTTGTAGTAGAAACTATCTGTTGCCATGGCCGTAAGCACAGTATCCATGGCCATATCAAACGGATTGTATGCCGCAGTATCGGGATACAGTTTGGTGCAGGAGAAACGGGTGGTATCAGATTTTTTGTTGCACACGTTTACGCCATACATGTAGTAGCAGAAATCATTCAGTTTGTGTTGAGGAGTATTGAGGTCAATCAAACTGTCATCAATGTTCTGTGTCATCTGGTGAAATGGAGCCTGCACGCTTTCGTCAGGAAATACCTTGTTCATCACAATCTGCTTAAAGAAGCGTTGGTTTACTGATTTATCTGCTGTCCATACCAGTTGAGTGGTGTTGGAATCAATACTTTTAATGCAACTCAGCTCCGGAGGTTTAACATCAGGAATAGGTTTTACCAGTATGCGTATTCTACCGAAAGCAAATTTCTGATCAGGACAGGCATTGTCGCGAATATTGATGTTGATGTCCATCGTATCTGTGCGCCCGTTTACACATTTGGTTCCCCAAACTAAGGCAGCACTCAGATTTTTTTTGCCTTTGGTTGGTCCGATAATACGGGCAGGGTTACCGCCTGTGGAATCAGGGTTAAACACTTTTCCGCTGTAACTGAAAAACACTGAATCATCCTGATCGGGATCAAAAACAGAGAAAGGGTAATAGATGGAATCAGTGGCATAAACAGTTAAAAAAGTATCCGTAAGAAATACAGGAGCTTTGAGTGAATTGTTGAGGTTAATTTTAAATGTGGCGTTGTTGCAGTTAAAACTGTTGTTGGTGCGCGACCAGGCACTAGCTGAGGTAGGGAAGTCGGAGAAGCCACGGCAACCGCCACACACCGATTGGTAAACAATTCCTTTGTCATCAAAACGGCTGGTGCCCCCGTCAACATGTTCTTCGCTTTGCGGCCCACCGAAATATGTAGCATAAATAACCTTGTCCAACGTACCGCTCATCACCAGAATATAGAAATCAGAGCCATCAGTAGTTTGCTGGTAAGCATTGGTGGAGGTAGGCATACCTGATGTATTTCCTGTTGCCCCGTTATAGGTATTGTTGGTTTCTCCACCCCAGCCCGAGAATGAAACATTCCCGCAGCGGTCAATCAAAAACGCTGAAGGAGATATCTCAGTTCCTGTGTTCCCCGATGCATTTGATCCGATAGTTGTGGAATAGAGCAGGCTGCTTAAATCAGCATTAAAGGCAGATATAAAAATACCTCCCAGATTCACTTTGTAAACACCGGCTGTGCTCACAAAGTTGGTATTGTCTGTTTGCCCCGTTACGTAAACCCTACCGGTTGATTCTTCTACCTGAACAAAATAAATCTGGTCATAAGTGGAGGTGCCGAAGAAGGTACTGCTTAGTGTAGTGAATGTGGCGGTTTCAATGCGCATCAGGTAGCCATCAGCTGTTCCTCCCGCGTAAGTGTTTTGATAACCGTTGGAGGTAGTAAATACATCACCTGTTGTGGTTCCTCCGCAAAGATAAATCTGGCTTTGGTCAGCATTAAAGTTCAGGCCATACCCGGCAACATGTCCTGTACCATCAATAAAACGTACCCGTTGCAATATCGATACTGTAGGATTAAAGGAGGCGAGCATGGCGTACTGTGTTCCTCTTCGGGTATAGCTTACAGTGCCGGCAGAGGTATTTAAGGTTATGCTTGCTGAACGTGAGGAGGTGTAGATATAAATATTATCATTCTTGTCAACAAGCACCTCTCCTCTGTAGTTATCGCCATAGTTGTAAGCTAACGGTGCGTTGGCTACACTGTAGCTGTTTGTTTTTCCATTGAGCCCGTCATTACCGGCATCACCTAAAAAAGTAGAACCGGTTAAAACATTTCCGGCTGCACCTAAAATAGTAACGAATATGTCTGTTCCACCGTTAAAGGTTTTATCAAATCCTGAAGTGGATACAGGGAAATCGGAAGAGGAGGTAGTGCCCATAATAACCAGTTCGTTTTTGCTGTTTATTATGAGACTGTGCGGTTGTTCGTCATGTAATTTACCTCCCAGGTATGTGGCATACACTAATCCTGTTCCGCTGGGGTTATATTTCAAAATGGCTACGTCAGTGCCCATGCCGCTACCGCCCTGGTAGTTCACCTGAAAGGCTCCGGGAGTAGTAGGGAAGCCTACATCAAAAACGTTACCTGCCGAGTAAGTGTTTCCCTGATTGTCGTACGTGGCAGAGAAACCAAAGTTATCGGCCTGCGAACCGGAGTAGGTGGCAAAAACTACTTCGGGGTCAATGATTACTGTTTGGCTGAAAGAAGTCTGCTCTGTTTGAAAGCTTACTACGTTACTGTTCAAACTGAATTTGCACGAAATTTCTTTTTTACTACCTGCATCAAAATGAGCAAAGGGCTTTCGTTCCATAATATCCCGAACGGTATTGCTTACTTTCAGTTCACCATTTTGCAGTGCGAGTGAAGTTTGTCCCTCATACTTCAGTTTTATTTTGGAGATATCTGCCCCTGCATGCACAATAAAGTTGTACTTGAGCTGCTGATCTTCTGCCAGAAATTCAAAGTCAATTCCCGGATAAATATCTTTGAGTACAATGTGTTGCCAGGCTCTTACATCTGTTTGCCAGCGGGAGGAGTTACTGCCTATAAAGTAGTTGAAATATTCTGCTGAGGGTTTGTACTGTTGTATTTGCGCAGGAAGCTGCCCACCCTGAAACGTGATTCTAATGGCATGTGCAGGAATGGGCTGATCCGGAATTTCTCCGTGTTTCACTTCGTGCAGTTTTAATGCATCGTACAAAACGTAGTATAACCCGGTCTGCTGTACATACAACACACCACCGCCAAGGTCGGCTTTAAAAAGAATGTGTTCGGGCCACTGACCTTTGTTTTCAATGAATTTATATCCACCGGCAAAAGTGCGGTTAGTAAGCAGGGTGAGCAGACAGAGCAGACAGAAAATGAAAATGTAATGTGTTTTTCTCAAAGGAATCGTTTGCTTTTGTGTTGTTTGAATTTGATAAACTCTTTGCTTTTGACTGATTTGAAATTTTCATCAGCCAAAAATCTTCTTACATGGGCCGACTTGGCAAAATAACCCAATTGTGCCGCTTTTCGCAGTTCTTTTACACATAAATCTTCGTTTTGGTTTAAGGCGTGGCATTGAGCTATTTTGTAATGAATGAAAGCGCGGTAAGAATAACCAACTTCTTTTAACAACTGATGAAAGTAAGTGGCAGCCTCAGCGTAACTCTCCTGAGCCATAATCAGATTTCCTATTTCGACTTTTATAGCGGTAGAGTTAGTTGAATCATGTGAGAGGCAGTAGTCCAAATCATCGGATGCTGCTTCAAAGTTTTTTTGTGCGGTATAAATTTTTGCCCGTTGAAAAAATGCGGTAGGGTCAGTGGAGTCCAACTCAATGGATTGGTTAACTTCACTAAGTGCAGCACTGTATTCTTTGAGTAAAAAGTAGGCCACGCTTTTGTTTTTATGAGCAATGGCCAGTTTCTGGTCTTTGGCTAAGGCCAAATCAAAATCAGTAATGGCTTGTTTGATGTCATTGGTGTGCACATAATTGATGTGCTCATAACGTACATTAAGTACACAGCCCCTGTTGTTGTAAATTATAGCATTGTCAGGATTGAGAGATATGGCTGTGTTGTAACAACTATAGGCCAGCCTGTGTTCACCTATCTGTTGGAAGGCCTTGCCCAGATTGTTGTATGTTTCCGCTTCATCGGGGTAATACTTTA
>DATGWX010000397.1:0-1759 GCA_035299275.1 Bacteroidia bacterium | reverse complement strand
TGTTTAAGAATTCATTCACCTGCACTTTTTCAAACTGCCCGTTTTGTACGTCCAGTATTTTAAAGGTCACAATAATCTGGTCAGACATTTCTTCTACTGAGCCGGTAAACATTTTTTCTACTTTCAATTTTTTGCCGAGTTCAGTTAGGCATAAACGACTGTAACAATTGTTGATTTTAATAGAGTCTTTGGAGGTGAGGTACTCTAAATCATATTTATCGAGCAACTGAAAGCGCTTCAGTTTTTCAAGCTCCACGCGGGTCATGGCCGTAACCGGATTGGAGGGAGTGCTTACCCTGCTGTTGCGGGTGTCTATGTCAATAAAGGCGATACTCGGATTTTCAGGTCCGGCTGCCATCAATTTTACGGCTGATGTAAAAATCAGCAGGCTGGTGAAGAAAAGATTTTTTGTATTCATGGTTGGTGTTTTTTTTATGGTACAAAGCAAGCGTGTTCCATCGGGGCATTAAAACGGTATGCTGCCTGTAGAAATAGATGTTGCCGTATAGTGCGTATATTTTAATGTTCAATCACTAATCTGTGCTACATTTTTGCGTATAAAGATTCATCAGGAACAGTATTTACGGTTTTGTGCAAATAGATTTATAGATTTGAAATGCAAAACCGTAAATAAAAATGCCGACTTTAACTTACCAGGAACAGTTTATCCATATTCTTAAAGAGTTGGTGCCGGGCAATGTTTCGCTCGCCAATGAGATAGCCTCGGTACTCAACATCAGTATGGACAGTACTTATCGCAGATTAAGGGGAGAAACTGAATTAACCATTAACGAGGTGGTGAAACTCTGCCACCATTTTGATGTTCCGCTTGAAGCACTTAACGACCAATTGCCCGGTGTGGTTACTTTTAAGTTTACACCTGTACTGGATGATGAGGAAAGTTTCCATGCTTACCTTACAGGTTTATACCAGGAGTTAAACGGACTGCAAAAATTTGAAAACAAACGCATTTTGTTCGCTGCGGAAGACGTACCCGTTTTTCACCATTTCTCCTACCCGCACCTCTCGGCATTTAAGCTCACGTATTGGATGAAATCCATACTCAATGTCGCTTCCCTGCAAAATAAACATTACCACCTCAACCACATTGATGCTGCGTTATTGGAAACCGCAAAGCAAGCAGGATTGGCTTATAGCCGTGTTCCGTCCACTGAAATATGGACCGAAGAAACCATTATGAGCAACCTGAAGCATATTCGTTTTTATTGGGATGCAGGTTTTTTTACTACCCGTGAAGATGCGTTATTGGTAATAGAAGATTTCAGGGAAATGTTAAAGCAAGTACAACGTCAGGTAGAGACAGGTAAAAAGTTTACTGCGGAAGGAACCATGACGGCTGTGGATTATACCTTCTACCTCAGCGACCTGATGTTTGGGAACAACTGTGTGCTCATTAAAGCCGATGATAAAATCAGCAGCTTTATCAGTTACAATTCCTTTAACAGCATGCGCACCACCAACCGGTTTTTTAATGAACAAAATGAGCGTTGGATGAATAACCTCATTTCCAAATCAACGCTGTTGAGCGGTGTGGCGGAAAAATTGCGCAACCAGTTTTTTAAATCCATGTTCAAAAAAGTGGATGAATTAATACAGTACATCAACGAATAAGTATGAAAGATTTTAAACGCTACTTTGCCATACCCGCACCACCTGAAGAGGTATATCTGGCACTAACCAACCCGCTCACCATTTACCTGTGGACAGGTGAAGAAGCGGAAATGAGCACCGAACCGGG
>DATGWX010000396.1:0-3840 GCA_035299275.1 Bacteroidia bacterium | reverse complement strand
CACATATACATGAAAGAACTGAATGCAGAAGATACTTTAAGGGCGCTAAGCATCGAACAGGAAATCAAAAATTTATTGGGGCAAGACAGTAACCACCAGGTGAATTTTAACTACAGCGAACGCAACGGCAATATTCAACTGTTTATTGAAACAATTAACCCGCGCTACAACCAGATGTTTTTGTTTCATGCGGAAGTAGGTATAGATAAACTTGATGTGCTGAACAAATCACTGGCTTATGCCAGAGGCTACCGTGATCATTTTGATTCATACACCATTCAATGGAGTGCCACAGGGGAGCAGGGAGTAAGAACTTCCTATTTTCATGGTCGCAGTATTGAGGAAGCATTGGAAAAATTCAGGTATGGCCGCGACCGCAATAAAACTACCATTTTTTTGGTGAGTCTTAACCCAAAGGCGTAAAATTGCTGATATACAGGCGATTTAACTCTTTTTGAAATCTGAGGGGCAGAGTCTATATTTGCCGCTTCGCAATTTTGAAAGAAACCAATAACAACGAATAAAACAGAGCTATCAAATGAAAAGTAAAGGAGCTATTAAGCTATTCTCGATTTTGCTTACTGTGATATGTGCTTATCAGCTTACATTCACGTGGAAGACCAACAGTGTTGAAAACGAGGCAAAGGAATTCGGAAACGGTGATAAAGCCAAAGAGCGTTATTACCTTGATTCCATTGCTCGTGAAAAAGTATGGTTGGGCTTCACCTACCTGGAATGTAAAGAACGTGAGTTAAACCTGGGTCTCGACCTGCAAGGTGGTATGAACGTTACGCTGGAAGTATCATTGGCAGAGATGGTGCGTTCGCTTTCGGGTAATAACCCCGATGCCGCCTTCAACAAAGCAATCGAAACAGCCAACGAAAGATTAAAGACCAGTCAGAAAGATTACGTAACACTTTTTGGAGAAGCTTATGCTGAACTGGCCCCCTCAGGTAAATTATCAGGGTTATTTGCTACCAAGGAAAACAAAGACCGCATCACGTTGAGTTCAACCAACGAAGAAGTGCTGAAGTTTATTTCCGAAGAAGCCAATCAGGCCATTGACCGTTCGTTCCAGATTCTTCGTGCACGTATTGACAAGTTTGGTGTAACGCAGCCCAACATCCAAAAGCTGGGTTCATCAGGTCGTATTCTGGTTGAATTGCCCGGTGTAGATAATCCTGAGCGTGTACGTAAACTCTTACAGGGTTCGGCCCGTTTACAGTTTTGGGAAACTTATGACAACAATGAGGCATTGCCTTTCATACAAACGGCTAACAGCACCATTGCTAAAATGCAGGGTGTAGTAACCGAAGAAACCAAAGACGATTCCACTTCAGTGGCCTCGACAGACAGCACTACAACTGCTTCAGCCGATACTACTCAAAAAGAAGAATTATCGTTGCTTAAATCTTCAGCCGCCTCAACAGATAGCAGCAAGAACTTAACTGCAGCAGCTGATTCAGCCAAGCAGGATACCAGCAAGCAAAAATCGGAAGCAGAGTTTCGCAGAGAAAATCCTTTGTTGTTCACCTTGCTGTTCCCATCTATTGATGATAAACAGAATTTAGTTAAAGGACCGGTAGTAGGTTCAGCTTTAATACGCGATACGGCAAAAATCAATTCTTACCTCAGCATGCCTGAAGTAGCTTCTGCCATGCCTTCTACCATCAAGTTCCTTTGGGCAGCCAAAGCATTTGATGAAAAAGAAGAGCGTTTAGCTTTGTATGCCATACGTGTAAGTAAAGACGGTGGTGCTGCTTTGGAAGGTGATGTAATTACTGATGCCCGCAGAGATGTATCGCAGTCAGGAAGTATCGAAATTTCCATGAGCATGAACACTGAAGGTGCCCGTGTATGGAAATCCTTAACCGGAAAAAGTATCGGTAAAAGCGTGGCCATTGTGTTGGATGACCGGGTGTATTCAGCCCCTACCGTTCAAAGCGAAATTCCAAACGGACGTTCCAGCATTAACGGAAGTTTCACCAATGAAGAAGCCATTGACTTAGCGAATATTCTTAAATCAGGTAAACTACCTGCTCCAACCCGCATTGTGGAAGAAGCTATTGTAGGTCCTTCTTTAGGACAGGAAGCGATAAGCCAGGGTTTACTTTCTATGGTGGCCTCGTTTATAATCATCATTCTGTTCATGATTGCATACTACGGTAAATCAGGTATGATTTCAGATCTGGCGGTGTTTGCCAACGTATTCTTTATTCTGGGTGTGCTGGCATCTTACGGTGCGGCTTTAACCCTTCCCGGTATTGCAGGTATCGTACTTACCATAGGTATGGCGGTTGACGCGAACGTACTGATTAATGAACGTGTAAAAGAAGAACTGAGTTTAGGGAAGTCGCTTCGAAACGCCATAACTGACGGATACAAAAACGCTAATTCATCCATTGTGGATGGTAACTTGACTACCTTGATTGCCGGTATAGCGCTGATGGTATTCGGAACAGGGCCTGTACAAGGTTTTGCTGTTACCCTCATCATTGGTATTATCTCCTCTATGTTTACTGCCGTGTTGCTTACCCGCATATTCATGGAGTGGAACCTCGACCGCAACAAACCTATCAGTTTCGTAACCAACATGAGCCGCAACTTCTTCAAGAATGTGAACTTTGACTTTGTTGGTAACCGTTTTAAATACTACGCTTTCTCCAGCATCATTATCCTGGGTGGTATAATTTCATTGGCTACCAAAGGGCTTACTCTTGGTGTTGACTTTAAGGGAGGATGGACATACGTAGTGCAGTTTGAGCAACCTATTTCCAGCGGAGATATTGCTGAAGCATTGAAGAAAGACATCCCGGCTTCAGTTGAAGTAAAAACTTTTGGTACCGACAACAAGTACAAAATTACTACCTCATACCTCATTGATGAACAATCAGCTGATGCCAGCGAAAAGGTGGAAGCAAAGGTATTGGGAGGAGTAAAATTACTTGACAGCAAGGCAGAAATGCTGAGCTCAGCTAAGGTTGGACCAACCATTGCCAATGATATTCGTAACGCATCTATTATAGCGGTTCTCGTTTCACTGTTTGGTATAGGATTATACATCCTCATCCGTTTCCGTAAATGGCAGTATGCATTAGGAGCAACACTGGCTTTGGCGCATGACGTAATGATGATGCTCAGCTTTTACTCCATTTTTGACGGTGTTTTACCTTTCACCATGGAAGTAGATCAGGCCTTTATAGCAGCAGTGTTAACCATTATCGGTTTCTCTATCAATGATACCGTGGTGGTGTTTGACCGTGTGCGTGAGTACCTGTTGAACCACAAACTGGCTACTGATAAGAAGGCCGTAATCAACAACGCCTTGAACAGTACCTTAAACCGTACCGTAATTACCTCGTTAACCGTATTTATGGTGTGCTTGGTGTTGTTCTTGTTTGGCGGTGAGATTATTAAAGGATTCACCTTTGCCCTGTTGGTGGGTGTGGTATTCGGTACCATCTCATCTATCGGTATTGCGACCCCTATTGTAATTGACTTTGATAAATACATCAAAAAAGAAGACTAACATCTGGCGGTCTTTATAACAAAAAAGGGAACCCACATCGGGTTCCCTTTTTTGTTAGTTACAATTTGTGCGTAACTTATACGTTACAAAATTGTCTCAATTTGTATGTTTGATAAAACATTTTTGTATATGGAATTAGCAACTATTCTCCTTCAGATTACAACGGCCGCTCCTGCACCAGCAGCAGCAACTCCACAGCCCGAAGGCTTGTCCATTTTTTCACTGATTGTTAAGGGCGGGGCCATCATGATCCCCATTTTTGCACTTTCCATAGGAGCAGTTTACCTCTTTATTGAGCGTCTCCTGTACAT
>DATGWX010000395.1:0-1868 GCA_035299275.1 Bacteroidia bacterium | reverse complement strand
GACTGGTTCTTTTCTGATGTCCCAGTTCATCTTCAATTTTGGAAGCAAGGCTCAGGCTTTGTTCGAGGTAAGCATTCTGAAACAGGGAGAAATAGATATGTCCCTCAGGTGAATTGGGGTCAAAACCATCGTATTTTTTTTCGTAGTTATTTTCCATCAGAATTACCGCATTCTCCCGCTTGGCTACTTCCAGGTTGCCTTCGCTTTTGTGTAGACCCATTACATAAGTTTCTGTGCCGTAAACGGTTGTCTTGGGGTTGGCGTTGCAGTGTATAGATATAAAAACATCGGCATCATTTCTGTTACCAATGGCCGGACGTTCCCAAAGTTCGATAAAGGTATCATCGTTTCGGGTATAGATTATTTTAACGTCCTTAAGTTGTTGCTCAATTTTTTTACCTAATCGTTTTGCAATGGAAAGTGCAACCTGTTTTTCTTCTACACCTCCATACTGGCAGCCGGTATCGTGGCCACCATGCCCGGCATCAATAACAACCGTTTTAATTTTCCCTTTTACGGGATTGAGGGGGGTGAAGGAACACAGCAGTACAGTAACAACTAATAGGGCTAATGTAAACGAACGTTTTAACATGTGGTAAATTGTGTTAGTTTTGCGCAACTTGGTTATCATAACATACAAAATTAGGTTACTTTCAGTATTATCAGGAGGTTGCAGGGTTTTTTTATCCCCACGCGCACTGTTGATTGTCTGCTTTATTTGTGCCTTCCATGCTTTTGTTATGGCCATTCCGCATTCTTTTATCTTGCCTCCGGATAGCTTATCGGCTGACAGCAATAAGGTTAAAAAACTTTCTGGCGACTCCCTTCAATTAACTAAAGCACCCGGAGCACTGAGTGAAAAAGTCAAATATGATGCCGAAGACTCCATTGAAATTGATGCTAAAAATAAGAGGGTCCATTTGTATGGCAAGGCAACAGTAGATTATGAAGACATTAATCTGAAGGCAGATTACATTTACATTGATTTTGCCACCAACACGGTTCATGCGTTCGGTAAAAAAGATACCTCAGGTAAATACATCGGTTATACTGAGTTTAAGCAGGGCGACCAACAGTTTAAAGTGCGCGATATGGCCTACAACTTTAAATCGAAGAGAGGGCGATTAACGGAACTGGTTACCCGTGAAGGCGAAAGCATTATTTACGGGGAAAAGGTAAAAAAGGACGAGTTCAATAACAGCTACATACGCGGGGCCAGGTACACAACCTGCGATGCTGAACACCCGCACTTTTTTATCCATGCATCAAAGCTTAAAATTATTCCCGATAAGCAGGTTATTCTTGGTCCGGCTAATTTGGTCATTGAAGATGTACCTACACCCGGTTTTATACCTTTCGGTTTTTTTCCTATAACAAAAAGACAAAAATCAGGTGTGCTTATCCCTACCTATGGTAACTCTCCCGACAGAGGCTTTTTTCTTCGTGCAGGTGGGTATTACTTTGCTTTTAATGACTATGTCCATGCTGAACTGAGGGGCGACATTTACACGCTGGGTAGTTGGGGTTTGTACGGCACCACCCGTTACAACAAACGATACCGCTACAATGGTAATCTGGATTTGAGGTACAACTACAATAAGTTTTTAAATGCCACAGGCGAATTGCCCCCAATATCCAAAGACTTTTTTGTTACGTGGATTCATAATGTGGATGCCAAGGCCCGACCCAATACCACATTTTCTGCCCGGGTAAATGCTGGTACAAGCAACTCACTCCGGTTTAATTCGTATAACTCCAACGCCATTGTTACCAACCAACTGGTGTCAAGCATTTCTTACAGTAAAACCTTCGGACCAGATAACCGCTATAATTTCAGCAGCAATTTGCGGCACGACCAGAATACCATT
>DATGWX010000394.1:0-8842 GCA_035299275.1 Bacteroidia bacterium | reverse complement strand
GCGTTATTTCTTCAATTCAAGCAGTTGTTTGGTTTTGCCAAGACTAACATTTATCAACCTATACGGGAGAAAATAGGTTCGGCAGAAATACCTCTTCACTACATGTTGCTGATGCTGGTAATACTGGTGGTGCTGTATTTTATTGTACAAAAAATAAGCAAATGGAAATCCGGTCAGATTCAACTGCATTCATTTGTTGACGGCTTAAAAAGCATCAGACGGGTGAAAAGTAAGCGGCAATTTGCACTTTACACGGCCGGTATCTGGACGTGTTATTTCCTGATGACCTATTTGTGGGCCTTTTCCTTTACGGAAACAGAAAATATATCGCCTCTGCAGGCTTTTGTAGTGATGGTGGCCGGTACCCTGGGGCGCTCATTGCCTATTCAGGGTGGAGGATTCGGGGCGTATCATTTTATGGTTACCCAAACACTTGTGATTTATGGCATAACAGAACAAGCAGGTTTTGCCCTGGCTGTTCTCATACATGGCGGTCAAATGGTGTTCAGTTTACTGATGGGACTTGCAGGGTATTTCTATCTCATGTTTACGGAAAAGAAGCAGTAAACTGTTTAGTAAGAACTGCCTTTTTATCTTCAATAACGCCTTTTAACCAATAGTTTACCATCTTATTTAAAACCATTCTACAATCTTAATCTTTAAGATTATCTTTGCAGCTCGAAATGAGCAAACACGGAAAAATATTGGTAGCCATGAGTGGCGGAATTGACAGTACCGTAACAGCGGTAATGTTGGCTGAGGAAGGGTATGAAGTAGTAGGCATTACCATGAAAACCTGGGATTATGCTTCCTCAGGTGGCGGAAAGAAGGAAACCGGTTGCTGTAGTTTGGATTCCATTAACGATGCGCGTGCCATTGCTGTAAAGTATGGTATTCACCACATGATACTGGACATACGGGAAGAGTTTGGCGATTTCGTTATCAATAATTTTGTAGATGAATACATAGCCGGTCGTACACCCAATCCCTGTGTGCTGTGCAATACCCACATCAAATGGGAAGCACTGTTAAAACGTGCCGAGATGCTCGATTGCGAGTTTATTGCTACAGGTCACTATGCTAATGTACGTTTGGAAAATGAACGTTACGTGGTTTCAAAAGGAAAGGATGCGAACAAAGATCAATCGTATGTGTTGTGGGGACTGAGTCAGCAAAGTCTTTCCAAAACCCGTTTTCCGATGGGGCAATACCACAAGACCGAGATTAAGCAAATGGCCATTGACCGAGGTTTTACCGAACTGGCCAAAAAGAGCGAGAGCTATGAAATATGCTTTGTGCCCGATAACGACTACCGTGGATTTTTGAAAAGAAGGGTAGAGGGTTTAGAAGAGCAGGTAAACGGAGGCAACTTTGTGTTGCGTGACGGAACTGTTATGGGTAAACACAGAGGTTATCCTTTTTATACCATTGGCCAACGAAAAGGTTTGGAGATAGCTGTGGGCGAACCTTTGTTTGTGTTAGACATTCAACCGGAAACCAATACCGTTGTATTAGGTAAAAAAGAAGAGTTGGAAAGGAAAGGGATGTGGGTACGTGGCCTAAATTTAGGCAAGTATGCTGCTATTCCTGATGATACCGAAGCGCTCACTAAAATACGCTACAAAGATGCCGGCACCATGAGCAGCCTTACCCAACACGACAACAGAGTAGAGGTGATGTTTCATGCACCGGTAAATGCCATCGCACCCGGCCAATCGGCAGTGTTTTATGAAGGGGATGATGTTTTGGGTGGTGGTTGGATTGAAAGCTCTTTTGATGTAAATTGAGGCCGTGAAAAAGGCGGTAAACTACATTTTTATTCTTACGCTCTTCCTGGTTTCCTGCAAGAAATCCAGCACCGATGACGGAGTATACAGTTCAGGATACGAATATTTTCCTACCAACACCGGGCACGATTTAATTTTTGATGTGGACTGTGTGGTATACGATGATTTCAGAGATACCATCATTACCTATACGTATCAAAAGCGTCAACTTATTGCAGATAGTTTTTATGATTTATCGGGCAAGCTCAATCAAAGGCTGGAGTGGTATTTCCGCAACCATGATACAGAGGAATGGGTATTGAATAAGGCAGGTTCTTCTGTTTTGAAAACACATACCGGAGAAGTAGTGGAAAATGGTGAGCGGATAATTAAACTGGTGTTCCCGGTTCAAAACAATACCGATTGGAACGGATATGCCTACACCACCCGCACCAACGAACCTGAATTTTATTACCGAAGTACGTCAAAAACATTTTCCTCACCCGCAGGTAACTTTGCTAATGTGGCTGAAGTAATTCAGGAAAATGATTCTAACCTCATTGAAAAACGTTTCAGGGCTGAATGGTACGCCCCGTTGGTGGGGTTGGTATACAAGCAGATTGATTCTTTAGAAACACAATTCGATAATCAGGGCAATCCGGAAACCAAAGGATATCGTTACTACCAGCGTTTGCGCTCTTTCACTCCGTAATTTATTCATGAAAAAACTCAGTTTATTTTTTGCTGTATCCTGTTTTGGTTTAACAGCATGGGCTCAACCTATTGTAACCTACAAGTATTGGGTAGGTTTTAAAGATAAAGCAGAAAACCCTTACACCATAGAACGGGCAAAGGATTTTTTATCTATAACAAGTATGCAACGTAAACAACGTTTGGGTGTTTGTTTGGATGAAACCGATTTGCCTGTATCACCTCAGTATGTCGAAAAACTAACGGGCTTAGAGGATGTAATGTTGCGCTACACCAGCCGTTGGATGAACGGTGCGGTTATTTACCTCTCTGATTCCAACAACATTCGAAATGTAAGAGAACTACCTTATGTGAAGGAAGTAATTTTAATTGGTTATGACCGGCTCTCCGCTCAGATGGACGTAGGGTTTAAAGTAGCGGAAGCTATGGCCATTATTGAAGAGAATGCGCGCAAGGGAAAAAAAGAATCCGACACGGTAACGTATGTTCCGTACACCAAAGAGTTTTACGGAAGAGCATACCAGCAAATTGCCATGTGTAACGGTGATAAGTTGCACCAAAAAGGTTTTACCGGTAACAAAGTGAAAATTGCAGTGCTGGATGCCGGCTTCAACAACTACCACCTGTTGCCTGCATTTAAACCTATTATGCGTTCAGACCATCTGATGGGTACTTATGATTTTGTGCAATTGAACGATACAGTTTTTGAGGATGATGACCACGGTACCAATGTGCTGTCTTGTATGGCAGCTTACAAACCCGGAAAGATAGTGGGTACTGCCCCCAACGCTTCCTATCTCTTGTTACGTTGTGAAGATGCCCCAACAGAATATCTGGTAGAAGAGTACAACTGGCTGGCTGCCGCAGAGTATGCAGATAGTGCAGGTGTAGATATCATCACCTCGTCATTGGGTTACACTACGTTTGATGATAAACGAACCAGTCACACCAAAAATGATTTGGATGGTAAAACAGCAGTAATATCCAGAGCAGCGGGTATGGCCGCATCAAAAGGTATTATGGTAGTTAATAGTGCAGGCAATGAGGGTGACGGCTTGTGGAAGTACATTGGTGGGCCTGCTGATGCCGAGAATATATTTACTATAGGAGCGGTAGATGCCAAAGGAGAATATGCCGGATTCAGTTCTATCGGCCTGGCTAAGGACAAACGTATCAAACCTACTCTGGCTACTATGGGAGAGATGGCTATAGTGATGTCGCCTTACGGAGCAACGTATCCGTCTAACGGCACCTCGTTTTCGGCACCGGTATTTACGGGTATGCTGGCTTGTTTGTATCAGGCCAACCCCACTAAAACACCACAGCAAATTATGCAGGCACTCATCATGAGCGGCAGTCAGTACGCTTACCCTGATGTTTATAGAGGCTACGGAATACCTGATTTTAATCTGGCAAACAAAATACTTGGCGGTGACGCAGAACACCCCATGAAAGCGGATGAGTTACTGGATATTTCAGTTCCCGTAAATTCATCTTACCTCACACTCACGTTCCACTCCAAAAGCAGGCAGCAGATAAAAATGGAATTTGTTTCAGCCAAAGGCAAAAAGTACAACTTTGAATTTGACCTCAACGCAAACGAGACCCAACGCTTCTTTATCAAAAAATACAAGAAGATGAAAAAAGGAAAATACACAATAATCATTCGTTCAGCAAACATTGACTACACTGCCAATGTTGATAAGAAATGATGTGGTATAAACTAAAAAAAATCTGCTCAGTCTTTTTGTTTTTTATTGCGGCATTGCCCGGTTATGCGCAGTTAAGCGGAACTGTGCACGATTCCCTTACGCGGGAAGTATTGCCCGGTGCCACCGTAAGTTTAAATGAAACTGAATTTGTTGTGGCTACTGATGACAAGGGCCGCTTCAGCTTTGATGTAAAAGAAGGCAAGTACACGTTAAAGGTTACGTTCATAGGTCACAATACCTACACTACTACTGTGGTGTTTACCGGTAAGAAAGATTTGAAAATATATCTTTCCTCATCGGCTGTGCAGGGCAGCGAGGTATTGGTGCAAGGCAGAAGAAAGGATGAAAACGTTAAGAGCTCAGAAATGAGCACCATCCGGGTGGAGATGAGTACGCTTAAAAACCTGCCCGTAGTGATGGGGGAAACGGATATTTTAAAATCCATTACGTTGTTGCCGGGCATTAAATCAGGCGGTGAAGGAAGCACCGGATTTTATGTTCGTGGGGGTGGTCCTGATCAAAACCTGGTTTTATTAGATGACGCTGTGATATACAACCCCGCGCACTTGCTCGGCTTTTTTTCGGTGTTTAATACAGATGCCGTGCAGGATGTGGAGATAGTGAAAGGAGGCATGCCGGCCAATTACGGAGGACGTTTATCCTCTGTTATCAATGTACGCACCAAAGAAGGAAATTATACCAAAACGGAAGGCACAGGCAGCATCGGACTTATCTCTTCAAAAATGGCGGTGAACGGACCCATACAAAAAAACAAAAGCAGTTTTAGTGTGGGCGCGCGCAGAACGTATATAGACCTGCTGGTGCAACCTTTTTTGCCTGATTCATTTAAAGGAAACGGCTACTACTTCTATGACCTCAACGCCAAGCTTGACTTTAAACTGGGAGCAAAAGACAAACTCAGTTTTACTGCCTACACCGGCAGAGACGTGTTTAATTTTAAAGGAAACGATGTAAGGCAGGTAAGCATCAAAACTGATTGGGGCAATTCATTTGTTACCGGCAAGTGGCAACACCTGTTTTCTGATAACATGAGCATGGCCACGTCTTTAGGTTACAATACGTTTCGGTTATCAACCACGGCAGGTTTTTCACAAGGTGAGTTAATACTGCAAAGCGGTATTGAGGATGTGTCACTTAAAAGTGATGTGGTTTTCCGTTTGCCCCGAAAAGGCACGGTTAAAGCAGGTATGCAATACACCTTCCACACGTTTTCTCCGGGTATAGCCACCGGAGAATTGGGTGGCGTAAAACTGGATGTGGACGTTACCAAAAAGTATGCGCATGAAGGGGCACTGTATGTAAACCATGAATGGGAAATCAACTCACGTTGGTTGGTGAATTACGGTTTGCGCTACTCCTTGTTCAACCAGGTGGGGCCTTACGAGCAAATGCTCTTTGATGCCAACGGAGAGGAAACCGACAGTATGCTGCAATGGAAGTCGGGAGAATCGGTTGCCTTTTATCAGGGACTTGAGCCACGTGTAAATGTACGGTATCAGTTAAACAATAAATCATCTGTAAAAGCCTCGGTAACCAAAGTGAATCAATATTTGCATTTGGCTACTTCATCGGGCGCTACCTTACCTTCTGATTTGTGGGTGCCCAGTTCAGGCCTGGTACAACCTCAAATAAGCTGGCAATACGTGGCCGGTTATTACCGCAATTTCCTGGACAATAAAATTGAGGTATCGGTAGAGAACTATTACAAAACCATGCAAAACCAGATTGAGTTTAAACCCGGAGCCAATTTGTTCATTAACCAAAACCTGGAAGGGGAAATGATCTTTGGTGACGGACTTTCTTACGGAACGGAGTTGCTCATTCAAAAGAAAACAGGCAAAATAACCGGTTGGGTAGGGTACACACTTTCTAAAACCACCCGCACCTTTGAGGCGCTCAATAACGGCAACCCGTTTGATTACCGCTATGACCGCAGGCACGATATGTCGGTTGTGATTAACCACCAACTGAGTGAACGCTGGCAGGTGGGTTTTGTATTTGTTTACGGAACAGGTAATGCACTTACTTTGCCCACGGGCCGTTATGCCTTCAACATTGGTATAAACAACATCTGGGGTATTCCTGAGCGTTACGATAACATTGATCAATACGGACCGGTGAACAACTTCAGAATGCCGGCCTACCACCGTGCAGATGTTTCGTTTACGTACCTGCGCAAAAAGACCAAGCACTGGGAATCCAGCTGGAACTTTAGCATATACAACGTCTACAACAGAAAGAATCCGTACTTCATTTATTTCTCTGCTGAGGATGATGAGGCCAAGCCGGCTGCCTATGCCGTATACCTGTTTCCTATTTTGCCCTCAGTAAGCTGGAGTTTTAAATTTTTATAAAATGAAGAACACGTTAAAAATAGTTTTGCTTCTGTTGGCTGTAGTTGCACTTTTCTCCTGCGAAGAAGAAATTGAGGTAGATGTACCCGGCAATGCCAACAGCCTGGTGGTGGAAGCATACATCAATGATCGTTTCCCTGCGCTTAACTACGTTATTCTTACCCGCTCGGTAGATTATTTCAGTGCAGCCGGAGGTTATGTGCCGGTAAAAGATGCTCAGGTGTTTGTTACTGAAGGAACTGTTAACGGGGCAGATACCAGCTGGGATGTAAGTACCCGCAAACAACTGGTAGAAGTGCGTACCGATACCGTAAGAGGGTTCTACATGGATCCTGCACAACAACTGCTGGGAAAACAAAACCATGTGTACCTGCTCGAAATTACTTCCGATGGTAAAAGCGTACGCGGCACTACTTCCATTCCCGCACTGGTGCCCTTGGACAGCATGACGTACACCCGAGAGCGCAGAGAAGCCACCATTACCCTGCACTACAATGAGCCGGTAGCCATCAACAACAATTATTTTATTATTTACCGCAACGGCAGCGACTCCACCATCCGCACCTGGGGATTTCACACAGGAGCGTTTACGTTCAGCGATGATTTTATTAACGGGGAATACCGCAGGCAAACCTTATTCACCAGATTTAATGCAGGCGATACCGTGAATTTGTGGATGAGTTCTATTGACCGCTTATCGTATAACTTCTGGGAATCGTTTGATGATGCCAACCGCAACGGAGGCCCTTTTGCTACACCCGTTACCGTGGAGTCTAACATCACCGGAGGCATAGGGTGTTTCACCGGTATGTCGACAGATTATAAGCGGGTTGTTATAAGGTGATAATTGTTTTATAACCTGTGCGACTCTTGCTCATAGTTTGAAAAGTTTTGAAGGATTCTTATAAGCAGGGTATTTTATTTCTTCTTGTCGTGTGTAACCCAGACAAGGTCTGAAGTTTTGTACCCGATTTGTTGTGCTATTTTCAGGTACTCATCTTTTATTTCTTGCGGTATGGTGGTGTCGCGCGACAGAATCCATAAATACTGGAGATTATCTCCGGCAACTAGTGCGTACCGGTATTCAGGGTCAATGGCAATTACGTTGTAACCTCCATAAAACGGCCCAAAGAAGGATACTTTAAGCATGGCGGTGTTGTCTTCTCCCACAAACTTAGCTTTACCAATGGCCTGAACCCATTTGCCTGTTTTGGTATTGTAACCCTGATTGTCTACTTTTATGGTTCCGTTCTCGTTTAAGGTATAGGTTGCCGTGGTATTGCTCAGGTCCTTTTCGTATTTAAAATCCAATCGGGCAATCTCATACCACATGCCCAGGTACTTTTCTTTCTCAAAAGGCTTTACCGCAACTGCTCCCTCAGGCAGGGTAGTACTACAAGAATAAAATACAGCCGTACCAACGCCCATTAAAAGTACATAGATTATTTTTAAACTTTTCATCGCTTTCATCAATTAAATGGTAGCACTAATGCTGAGGTTGTTTCCGACTATCCGGCTTGAGAGAAACGCTCTCTATGCTATGCTGTAAAGCTGCTCATAAAAAGTGGTAATACCAAGTTGGTGCCGGTATGCTTTAACCATATATGACGCATTTCTTATAGAGTCGAATCTTAAACTACCTTACCATAGTCACTTAAAAAAAATCCCAACCTTCCGGGCCGGGATTTTTTGCGCTTTTCTAAACCTGCTTACACCACTTTTATTTGTTTCACAGGTTTAGAGATGGTCACTTCCTTTTTGGGAAGTGTGAGGCGAAGTACACCGTTCTCATACTTTGCATCAATCTTGTCAGTAACAAGATTTTCAGGCAACGTGAACGAACGGGAAAAGGAATTGTACGAAAATTCCCTTCTGCGGAAATTTTTGTCTTCCTCCTTTTTTTCCTCCTCTTTTTCTGCACTGATGCTCAGAATACCTTCCTGAACTTCAACTTTAAAATCATTTTTGTCAAGCCCGGGAACCGCGAGCTCAATTTTGTAATCCTTGTCATTTTCAATGATGTTTGCTTCAGGTACCACAAGCGAGTTGTCGTAATCAAGCAGGCTGCCATCAAAATCCAAAATTGAAGGACTGAAGAATTTGTCCATGTTGAAGAAATCATTCACCAAACTTGGGAATGCTCTTCCGTTTCTTTTTTTTGTTAATACGAGTGACATTTTGTTTAAACTTTAAAGTTTGACATTAATTCATTTATCATAACAAAATTATATCTGTGAGTATTGATGCGAAATGACTGATATCATTTTTACAAGTGATT
>DATGWX010000393.1:0-3448 GCA_035299275.1 Bacteroidia bacterium | reverse complement strand
TAGGGCTGCCTATTGAACTTCCCCCGCTTCGTGACAGAGGAAAAGATGTATTGATACTCGCCAAACATTTCATTACGGAGTTTTGTAAAACCAATAACACACCTGAGAAAAGAATTGCAGAATCAGCACAACAAAAAATGCTGAGCTATAGCTGGAAAGGAAATGTGCGGGAACTTAAGTCAATCATTGAACTGGCAGTAGTCCTTTCTTCAGGCAACGTAATAGAGGCCGATGACATCAAGTTAGGCAGTGATGATGTTTTACCTGAAGTAATGAGCAATGAAATAACATTACGCGATTACAACCTACGCATTGTATCAACTTACCTCAAGAATTTTGATAATGACATTCCTTTAGTAGCGAAAAAACTGGATATTAGTCAGGCTACTATTTACCGAATGCTTAAGGAAATGAAGGGAGAATCCGCTTCATAGCACCTTAATTTCTATCAATTTGAGAATTTATCTTGCAAATTGATAAAGAACAGAAAGCAGAAACAGAATTAACTAGCTGATTGAATTGAATTTATGCCAAAATTTAATTTGGCCGGCATATTGAATTAAATATGCCAAACTTCAACTTTAACAACAGCGTCTCATGAAAAAGTTACTTGCCTTTACTCTTCTCTCTTTTGTACTACAAACTGCAAGCGCTCAAAAAACAGCCGGTAGTTCTTCATACAAAACTGCAGTTGGAATAAGAGGGGGTGGCACATCCGGACTTACCATCAAACATTTTAACAGCTCATCATCAGCCATAGAAGGTATTATTGGTTTTGGCGGAAATTGGAATAACCGATTCAGTCTTACCTGCCTGATGGAAAAACATACCAATCCATTTAAAGAAAACGGGCTCAACTTGTATTATGGAATAGGCGCGCACCTGGCTTCATACAGAAACGGGTTTTATGCTGACGGGTTTTACGGTAAAAACAAGTACAACTACGCCTACTACAATGAATCTGTTTTTGGCATTGGGGTAGACGGGATTATCGGCATTGAATACAAAATTCAGCCCATACCTGTTGCAGTAAGTTTTGATTTGAAACCGTTTTTAGAAATCAACACACACGGCTATGCAGGAATTGCACTGGACCCTGGCCTTGGTATAAAGTTTACGTTCTGACGAAATAAATAAAAAGGAGGAGTTATGTCACGCAACGGATTATTTCTTATTGTTATTCTCTACTGCCTGTTGATTGCTGTATTGCTGTTAACCGGTTGTAAGGAAGAAGATACTGCTGCAAGCCACCAGTCGGGACAATTGGTAGTACACATGACGGATGGACCTGCCGATTTCTCCAAAGTAAATGTTGACATACAAGAAGTAAGGGTACACTATGCTGAAGAACAGAACAGCCCGGGTAAATGGGTTATCCTGAATACTAACACAGGGATATACAACCTGCTCGATTTTCAGAATAACGTAAGCACCATTATAGCCGACTCTACTTTCCTTACCGTTGGTCATATAGATGAGATAAGACTTTTGCTCGGACCTCAGAATTCAGTAGAAGTTGATAAAGTAGTATATCCGCTTATGATTCCCAGCGGAACCCAGAGTGGAATAAAAATAAAGGTACACGCAGATATTATCAATGATTTACAGACTGATGTTCTCATTGATTTTGATGCGCGATTATCTGTTCACCAAACTGGCAATGGGAATTACATCCTGTCACCCGTAGTAAAATCAGAGCGAATTCATTATAGAAATAAGAAATAAAGTTTAGGTTAGGTTTGTTTAGTAGCCCGCCACAGTACTGTCTTGTACTAGTGGCGGCTATTTTTTTAACCATATATCAAAAACGTTTCCCATATTTGTTTCTCCATGAATAAGCAAAAACGCATAGCCATTTTAGGCTCCACAGGTTCCATAGGTACACAGGCTCTTGAAGTAATTGAAGAACAAAAAGAACACTTTGCAGTAGAGGTTCTTACTGCACATTCCAATGCTCACCTGCTCATTGAACAAGCACGCAAATTCAACCCGAATTGTGTGGTAATAGCTGATGAAAGCAAGTATGCTGAAGTTAAAGCAGCACTAGACCCGCTGGATATAAAAGTATTTGCCGGCATGGAGGCCATTGCTCAGGTGGTAGAGTTTGACAGCATAGACATTGTACTTACTGCTATGGTAGGCTATGCCGGATTAAAACCCACCATCAATGCCATCAACGCCAAAAAAACAATTGCCCTGGCAAATAAAGAAACACTCGTAGTAGCCGGTGAGTTAATTACTGAACTGGCCATGGAAAAACACGTACCCATCATTCCGGTTGATTCAGAACATTCCGCCATTTTCCAATGTCTTGTAGGCGAACCTCTTGACCGCATCGAAAAAATATACCTGACTGCATCAGGGGGGCCATTTCGTGGCAAGAAACGTGAAGAACTGGCTGAAGTAACCAAAGCGCAGGCACTGAAACATCCTAACTGGAGTATGGGTGCAAAAATTACCATCGACTCGGCTTCGCTCATGAATAAAGGCTTGGAAGTTATTGAAGCTAAATGGTTGTTCGGATTAAAAACCGAACAGATTGATGTAATTGTACACCCGCAAAGTATTGTGCATTCGCTGGTGCAAATGGTGGATGGCAGTATGAAAGCACAGATGGGTTTACCTGACATGAAGCTTCCTATTCAATATGCTTTCACGTATCCTGACCGTTACAAATCAGAATTTCCGCGTTTCAATTTTTTAGATTATCCCACACTCACATTTGAGAAAGCCGATGCTGCTACTTTCAGAAATCTGGAATTGGCATATGAAGCCCTTCGAAAAGGAGGAAACATGGCTTGTACATTAAATGCAGCGAATGAAGTTGCCGTTGATGCTTTTCTGAAAGACAAAATAAAATTCCTTCAGATTGCCGAACTTAATGAAGCCTGCATGACCAAAATGAGTTTTATTGCTAAACCTGATTATGCAGATTATGTAGCAACAGATGCTGAAACACGCAGGTTAGCCTTGTCACTTATCTAGAATCCGTACTTGTTAAGGTAAATCTGGAAACCGATATTAAGGGATAAACCATTACTCTTATCTGAGTTACTGAGTGAGTACAAAAAAGTATAATCAGCCAAGGTTTCCAAACCTACACTTTCATTAAAAAAGTAAATCACCCCAACTCCTACTGCACCACCCATATAGCCTGTGTTTCTGTTAATCTTCAGGTTTCTGTCTTCAAAACTACTTTGCGAATACGTGCCACGTGCCTCCAGCAACAGGTTTAATTTGGAGCCCTCCCCTTCTGTTTCTTCAAAAGGTGAATAGTAACGTATAAATGGCCCGCCACCCCAGGTAAGTTCACTTTGCTGATCAATACGTGAGTAAGTTAATGGTACTGAAATACCCACAGCAAAATTATTGGCTATCAATCTGCCATAACGCAAATTGAGGTTGTATGCCGAACTGGCCACATTTCGACTGGAATCGATATCATTAT
>DATGWX010000392.1:0-6676 GCA_035299275.1 Bacteroidia bacterium | reverse complement strand
CTTTTATAATGTAAGTTTTGTATTCATTTTTGCGTGGCTCCAAACTAACATAGTCTTCGAGCTCTTTGTCACATGCTGTAGCAATAACAAGCAACGAAAAGAGTAGGGTGAGTGTATTAAGTTTCATAAATTCAGTCGGTTTGTATGACAAATTTGGTAAAAATAGTTGAAAAATCTACAATTCATACCTACGAAAACAACACTACCCCGGATTTGCAGCATTGTTTTTATATAAATTTTTGATCGGTAAGACAAATATTTCATGGTGAGATACCTTCGGTTTACATAACTTGCCCTTCCTATTTTGAAAGTCAGAAAATGAAGACACCAAATGACAAAAGACTTTTCTTGCTGGATGGTATGGCTCTGGTTTACCGGGCCTACTTTGCTTTCAGTCAGAACCCCCGCATAACATCTTACGGGTTTAACACCTCAGCTATTTTTGGTTACGTAAACACCGTGCTTGACCTTTTGAAACGGGAAAAACCAACACACATAGGTGTGTCATTTGATACCTCAGTACCTACTGCACGGCATGAGGAGTACGAACACTACAAGGCCCATCGTGATGAACAGCCTGAGGATATTACCAAGGCTCTTCCGTACATCATGAAAATTACGCAGGCCATGCGTATTCCCATTCTCATTCGTGATGGGTTTGAAGCAGATGATATTATTGGTACACTGGCTAAAAAAGCTGAACAGAAAGGGTACGATGTGTACATGATGACACCTGATAAGGACTTTGCACAACTGGTAAGTGAGCACATTTTTATTTACAAACCAGCCCGCATGGGGAATGATTTCGAAATTATGGGAGTGCCGGAGGTATTGCAAAAGTGGAGCATCACAGAGGTAAAACAGGTGATAGATATTTTAGGCATGTGGGGCGATGCGGTAGATAATATACCGGGTATTCCGGGTATAGGAGAAAAAACAGCGAAAACTCTGGTGCAGAAATACGGCAGCATGGAAGGCTTGTATGAACACGTGCATGAACTTAAGGGAAAGCAGAAAGAGAATGTAGAAAACAACAGAGAGCAGGCATTTTTAAGTAAACGACTGGCTACCATTGATACCAATGTTCCCATTGAGCTGGTAGAAGAAGATTTGCTCCTGGAAGAGCCGGATAAAGAAGAAGTAGAAAAACTTTTTGCCGAGCTGGAATTTAAAACCATGGCCAAAAGATTATTCAGCAATGAACCTCAGAACAGTGCTATCGAGAGCAAAACTGCGGGTTCTAAGTCCGGAACCTTCGATTTGTTTAATCAGGGGGCATTGGAAGGAACGGCTGCGGCAACTGAAAGTACAGCGGTTTCGGTGGAAGTGGCAGAGGTTAGCCCCCAGGCTAATATACACAGCACCCCACATGAATATATTTTGGTCGAGGGAGAGGATGCTCTTCAAAATTTGTTGCAGGAGCTTTTGCAGCAAAAGGAAATTTGTTTTGATACAGAAACCTCAAGCCTGGATAAAATTGATAACGATATTGTAGGTTTTAGTTTTAGTTACAAAGCACACCACGGTTACTATATTCCCTGCCCTTCTGATTATGCGGGGGCCAAAAAGATACTGTCGGTTTTTCAACCGGTTTTTGAAAGTGAAAACATTACCAAGATATGCCAGAACATTAAATACGACTGGAGTATTTTGAAACTTTACGGGCTTACACTTAAAGGCCCGTTGTTTGATACCATGCTGGCTCATTACCTGATAGAGCCCGACTTGCGACATGGCATGGATTACCTCTCGGGTATATACCTGCACTATGAGCCGGTGAGCATTGAAGAGTTAATTGGCAAAAAAGGCAAGAATCAATTGAGCATGCGCGATGTGCCTTTGGAAAAAATAAAAGAGTATGCTGCAGAAGATACAGACATCACTTTTCAGTTGAAGCAAAAACTGGAGCCCGAGTTGAAAGAGCGGGAGGCAGAAAAGCTTTTATATGAGCTGGAGCAACCGTTAGTGCCTGTACTGGCAGATATGGAATCGGAAGGCGTTAGAATTAATAAGCAATTTTTGAATGACTATTCAGTTGAACTGCAAACGGAAATTGCGCAATTGGAAAAACGTATCCTTGAACTGGCCGGTGTTAATTTTAATATTTCATCACCAAAACAACTGGGCGAAGTGTTGTTTGACCACCTGAAGCTTGACCCGAAAGCCAAAAAAACAAAAACAGGACAATATCAAACGGGTGAGGATGTGTTGCAGGGCTTGAGTGAACATGAGATTGTACGTTGTATTCTGGAAATTCGGCAGTTGCAAAAGTTAAAATCCACCTACGTAGATTCTTTGCCCGAATTGATAAATGCAACCACAGGCAGGGTCCATACTTCTTTCAATCAGGCAGTAGCTGCAACCGGCCGTTTGAGTTCAAATAACCCCAATTTACAAAACATACCTATCCGGACTGATAAAGGACGTGAAGTACGTAAAGCCTTCATTGCCCGAAATGAAGATTATGTCTTATTGAGTGCAGATTATTCTCAGATTGAATTGCGCATTGTGGCCTCAATTTCAGAGGAAGAAAATATGATTTCCGCCTTTAAGCAAGGTTTGGATATTCATACTGCCACCGCGGCAAAAGTATATGGTGTTACTGTGGAAGAAGTGACTTCACAGCAACGCAGAAATGCCAAAGCTGTCAACTTCGGAATTATTTACGGACAGTCGGCTTTCGGGTTATCACAAAGTTTAGGTATACCACGTAAAGAGGCTGCAACAATTATTGAAGAGTACTTTAAGCAGTACCCTAACATTAAAAGTTACATGAACAACACCATCAACTTTGCAAAAGAACATGGGTATGTACAAACGTTGATGGGCAGAAGGCGATACTTGCGCGACATCAATTCAGCCAACTTTACCGTACGTGGTTTTGCTGAACGAAATGCCATTAATGCCCCAATACAGGGAAGTGCTGCTGATATGATAAAGGTAGCTATGATTAAAATTCATGAGCGCATGCAAAAAGAAACTAATCTGAAATCGAAAATGATTTTGCAGGTGCATGATGAGTTACTATTTGATGTGCACAAAACCGAGATTGAGCAAATGAAAACATTGGTGAAAGAAGAGATGGAAAGTGCCATGTCACTTAAAGTTCCTGTTGTAGCCGAGGCAGGAGTGGGCGACAACTGGCTGGAAGCGCACTAAGGCAACACCGTGTTTTGTTCAGCTACACAAAACCCGTTTTGTTTTACAGTTTTTTGTGCATTCATATCCCACAGCAAAGGATTGGTGTGGTTAAAATGAATAAAGCAGATTCTTTTTTTGTGAGCCGCAGAAAGTGATTGAAACAGTTGCATGCTTTCTTCTACAAAAGGATGAGGGATATCGCGCATATCTCTTCCGGGTAACTCACCGTTGCGGTAAAAAGTGCCATCAATTATCACGTGGTCGTATTGTTCTAACACTTTCAATAGAGCTGTAACGCTGTCTTTGTCGGAATAAACCTTTAGCGGATAATCCCATTTTTCCCATTTGTCTATATCCGGAATAAAGAGTGCTTTTTTGTTATTGTAGTTAATGTGGAACCCCACAGTCTCACTGTATTCATCTCGGTGGGGCACGCGTATAGGTTGTATACTAATGCGCGGGGTAAGTTGAATAAATGTATTGTTCTCTAAAGTTGTCAGAATAATATTTTTCTGTGTTACCAGCTGGCTCCAAGGACCGTTTGTGCTCAGGTAAGCAGTCATTCGGGGCATGGCAAATACAGGAATTTCTTTGGTGCCCATTACTTCCTTACCCAATTGCATTAATCCGCCATAATGGCCAATGTGTGCATGGGTGAGAAAAATGCCCGAAGGTAAATGAGTGCTGTCTTTTAAGTGTAACCGCAATAAACGTAGTTGTTCACCAAAATCAGGTGTGGCATCAAACAGCCAGCTTTTTTTCTCTATCGGGTCTATAAGTGCGAGGCAGGTTACTAACCTTTTTTTCTCTTCACCAGCATATGCTTTTTTACAGCAGGATTTTGAACAACCCGCCTGCGGATAGCCACCGTCCTGAGCTGTACCCAATACCAGTATGTATACCTGTTGTGCCTTTGCAAATGATGTAAGCAACAGTATAAAACAAAGTATACTTAACCAACGCATCTATTTGATGATTTGTAGAACGATTATGAGAATGGCCAGCGCACCAAAGATAATTTCTTTAATGGCATCTCCTTTTTTTCGCTCCAGCAAAAAGTAGTAAGAAAGAATAATGCCCAGCGGTATGCTGATGTACGGCAGACTGTAAACAAAACTGGGTTTCGAGAAAAAGGCTGAGCCCACAGAAAAAAACAACATCACCAAAACCACATTTTGAATTTTTCGTGTTTTTACGTTGTTCCTTCCGATGTCATTCTGGTACATAAAAAAGGCAACAACACTTAAAGGTAAAGCAATGATAAGCGGTGTAATATTCTCGTAGCTGAATTGTATAGCATTAATGTTTGTTGCAGTATTCACAATAAAAAAACCGTTTTTCACTGTTTCCACGTCACCTTTAAGGAAGTAAATAACCGCAAGTACATAAAGGGGAATAAACAACCCGCAGGCAGAAAGCACTACTTCGCGTAGCTTAAAAGGCCTGATGGATGCCACGCTGTATACCACAAAGGGGAGAAACATTAATGCATCAAAACTGAACAAAGCGGCAATTCCGGTAAATATTCCCGCATCAATAATTTTGGTTACCGCATTCTCATTATCATACAGGCTGAATAGTTTGTCCAGCACCACAATCAGAAAAAATGCAGCAAGCAGTTGAGAAGAGTGGCCCAGCATTGCCGGGTAAAGACTGTTGACCAATACATAAAAAAGTGCAGGCAGGTAAGAGTTCTTGAAGAAAAAATTATGCTTAATCAGTATATAGTTCAGATATAGTGCTTCAATAAGGAGTAATACCAGCGAGAACAGGTTGTAAAAAATTTGCGGATTACTTAATTTGTTGTTCAGCCATTCATCGAGGTTGTTACTTAGCGGTGCAGACAACCAAATTCCATTGGCAGGTGAGTTGCCCAAAAAGATGGAGCCACGTAAAATGAATACCATAATCAGCAGTAAAATAAGATTGAGCGGCTGGTTATTACGGAATATTCTGATCACTTCTAAAAGCTGATTTTAAGTAGTGAAAACTGTTTATCTTTATTAGCAGAAAGTAAAAGCGTATTGTATGACACGAGCTTACCTTCTGAAGGCACAATAAGAGCGTACGTATTTTTGGAGTTTAATAAGGTATTTTTTTCTCTTTGCCCCAGATTGTTTATAGTTACATCTACCACATCGGCATTGCCACGTGAGTTATCATTGTACAGAAAGTGCATTTTGTCCTTCACCGCAATCATGCTGAAACTGGAAAAATACCCCTCATCATTCATGGATGATTGTTTTTTGCGTATAACTTCAAACCACTCACTTTTGCCATCCGGATCTAATGAAATGACCATAATATCATCATAGTTGTAAACGCTGCGGTAAGAGTATTGGGGTACACCGTTTACATAATAGGTATAGGTTTGCTGTGTAGTGTATACGTTTTCACCTACCATCACCATTCCTCCGTCACTGCGCAATATCAGCTTACTCATTTGTATGTTCGATAACTCAGGCCGCTTAGTTGCTTCGCGTTCCCCAACCATCTTAGATACTACACCTTTATCCAGTTCCTGAAATTTGTGGAAGAACACTGCGCCACTGTCAATGCTTATATTGTACAAAAAAGTGCCGCCTACATATTCTTCATTCGTAGAAGAATAATATCCGCAAACAGTAAGGCACTTTTTTACATAATTAATACCGAAGCTAAAATCGTTGACGTAATAATTTCCCTCGTTGAGCTTGTACTTGGTTAATTTATCAGCATCCTTGAAATAGGCATACATGGCATGTTCCTTGCGTTCAGGTGTGTTTTTCTTTTTGGTGGTATTGGTAAATGAAGTAGAAAAGTACACATTGCCATAATCATCAATCTGCAATTCTTTGTAACGCAGATTTTCGTAATTGTATTCCAAATCAAATTTTCGGGTGAGTACTTGTTGTTGCTGAGGGTTAAAAACAGTAATGACCAAAACCGATTGGTTGTTGCTTCCGTATTCTGTGTGTGAGGCTACCAGTAAACTTTTATTGGTGCTGGGTACAACCGTAAAGTCCCCTATATCGTTACCTGATTTTTTGGGCGTTTCATCTATTTTTACCCAGGTGGTTCCTGCAATTCCGTTTTCGTCCACTTTGGTGCTTAGCAGTTCTATTTTATTGGTTTGTTGGTTCTCCATGCTTTTTAATAAAAGCAAACCACCCTCATACAAAACAATATTCTCAAAACGACTCTTGTTCCCGATTAACAGTTCGCGACTAAAATCAATAGTAAGCGAACCTTTGTACCGCTCCAGATAAACGTCTTTTGAAAAATCTCTGTTTCTGCACCTCAGTACATAATATCCGGTGCTGTTGGCTCCCAGTATGCGGGTATAGTTAGTGCGGCCCCGTTGTTTTTGTGGTGGCGACCATTCAATAGTTTGTGCGGCTGCAAGTAAACATTGCAGACAGAGCATCAACACAAGTACAGCATATTTGGCTTCGCGCATAAATGGAATGTTCAAAAATAAAGTTAATTCTGCTTCGAATGATGATACACAAGCAGTTTTTAACGAAATTTGAAGGAATAATTACATGGCAGGAAA
>DATGWX010000391.1:0-3142 GCA_035299275.1 Bacteroidia bacterium | reverse complement strand
GCCGTTTTGAGACTCCACCAGTTGTTTCACAATGGCTAAACCCAAACCTGTTCCTCCGTATAATCTTGATGTGCCGCTGGAGGCCTGCTGAAAGTTTTCAAATATCTTGGTGATTTTATCCTGAGGAATACCAATGCCGGTATCAGTAACGGAAAACTCAATAGTGACGGTGTGCTCATCTTCCTTCAGTAAAAGTACCTTAACGTTAATGATACCTTCTGATGTAAATTTTACCGCATTACTCACAAGGTTCAGCACAATCTGGTTTAACCTTACCGGATCACCAACCAATACCTCCGGAATTCTTTTATCGTACTCTTTAACCAGTATTAAATTCTTTTCCTGAATTTTGGCTTCAAACAAATGTAACATGGCTGAAACGGACGAGGCCATTTTAAAAGGAGTTTCTTCGAAAGTCATTTTACCTGCATCAACCTTAGCCAAATCAAGAATGTCATTTATCAATACAATCAGGGCGTCTCCACTCAGCTTAATGGCCACCAGATATTCCCGTTGTTTAGCCGTAAGCTCAGTTTTAAGCACCACCTTGGTAAAGCCTATGATAGCATTCATAGGGGTGCGTATTTCATGACTCATGTTGGAAAGAAACTGCTGTTTGGCTTTTACGGCATCAATAGCAATTCGGGTAGCGTTTTCGGCTTTAGTTTTAGCTTCTTCTGCCGTTAGTGTGGCCAGTTCAGCAAAAACCTTTGCTTCAATAAACTCCTTTTCAATTCTTTTTTGTTCAGTGATGTCCCGCGCCACTACCACAGCGCCAAGCACATTACCAATGTCATCTTTGTATACCGAGCCGTTAAACAGCACGTCAGTGAGTTTATAATCTCGTAAAGTAAGCGGATAATCTGCTACAAAACCTCTGGCAAAAATCTCCTTATATACTTCGCTGGCTTTCTGCGGGTCAGTGAAATACTCAAAAAAATTACTGTTAAGAAGCGTTTCTCTGGGAACCCCCGTTATTTTAACAGAGGCATTGTTCATGTCGGTTATTTTACCATCGGG
The DNA here is from genome assembly GCA_035299275.1 of Bacteroidia bacterium. Classification (GTDB taxonomy): domain Bacteria; phylum Bacteroidota; class Bacteroidia; order UKL13-3; family UKL13-3; genus JAGPCK01. Next base: position 2,122 of record DATGWX010000391.1, on the reverse strand, counting down.
ACTTATCGTAAATAAAGGGTCTCTGCTAGCTTCAATAATACTGCGGGCATAATTGGCAATACGCAATTCAGCAGCACGCTTTTGTTTTTCTTCGTTCTGAAAGGCCAACTCAATATTGGCCAGATCCAATTCAATTTCCCTTTTTTGTTTCTCGTTATTTTGAAAGGCCAGTTCCTTGTTGGCAATTTTCAGCTCAGCGGCCCTTTTTCCTTTTTCTTCGTTTTGAAAGGCCAGCTCTTTATTGGCCATGCGTAAATCAATATCCCGTTTTTGTTCCGATACGTCTCTCGCTATCACTATAGCTCCTGTTATCTTTCCGTTGCTGTTTTTATACACAGAGCCGTTAAAAAGCACGTTGGTCTGTTTTCCTTTTTTGTGCAAGAATGTGAGAGGGTAGTTGCTGAGGCGCCCGTTGGCAAATATGTTTAAATACAACTCTTCGGCTTTCTGAAGTTCAGTATAGTAGCCGGTAAAATCAGAGCCGATGAGTTGCTGATGTGTAGTTCCGGTAATGTCGGCCATGGCCTGATTGGCATCAATTATTTTGCCGTCAACACCAATGTTTACCGCTGGGTCAAGGCTGGCTTCCATCAGGCCTGCCGCAAAAAATGATTCATCGGTAAGTGTGTTTTTCATTTTGTTTTTTAAAACGGTGTTTTAGTAAAATTAACTCAGGCTGTTTTCCATATTTCCTATTTCTTCAATTGGGATGCGTCTGTTGTTTTTGAGCTGCTTAAACTGAGAGGGAGATAAACCTGTCAGTTTTTTAAACTGATTAGATAAGTGAGCCACACTGCTGTAGTGCAACCTGTAGGAAATCTCGGTAAGGCTCAGTTCGTCATACAGCAGCAGTTCTTTTACTTTTTCTATTTTATGGATAATGATGAATTGTTGTATGGTAATACCCTTAACCTCTGAAAATATATTGGACAGGTAAGTGTAATCGTAATTCATCTTTTCACTGATGTAGTCGGAATAGTTGGTTTTAGGGGTGCTTTCACTGTGGTGAATCATCTCGGTAATAATGTTTTTTACCTTTTCGATAAGGATCGATTTTTTATCGTCCATCAGGTCGAGTCCCGTGCTGTTTAATCCTGCCTTTAGCTGCTGTAGCTTTTCAGGACTTAGATTTTCCATTATTTCTACCTCACCCAAATCAACAATAATGTAGTGCAGACCCAGTTTCTTTAATTCTTCTTTTACCGCCATAATGCAGCGGTTACTTACCATGAACTTGATGTATAATTTCAATAAATATTCTTTTATGAATTGTGTAAATATAGGCAATTACACATGATAAGGGTTAAACATTGCAGGTGATTTCTTACATAAATCACAGGTTTTGGAGAATATACGGGTTGTAAAGCCATATAACAGAGGGAATATCTTTAGTTACAGACGAGGATAAAAAAAAGCGTAGGTATAACCTACGCTTAGTCGGGTGCAGATGCTTCGCACCTCAGGGTAACTATAAACGGTTACCTTGTATATACTTTTTCAGGCAGTTTCAGTATCAGGAAACTGTTGTTGAATCATGCTTTGATAGGTGGTAGCGTGGTGTTGGTACAAGGCTTCGGTATCCCAAAACCAATTACCCGTATTGAATGTTCCGGTTACAGGAATTTCTCCTGCGGGCTGCGTATAGTTTTTACCTGCAGCATCTTTGAACAAATGGTACAATAAATCTTTGGTAAGCAGCACAGGGTATTTGTTTTCGGAGGCATAAATATTTTCTACCTCACTGGTTGAACCAAACAATAAAGGAGCAATATCCAATGAATTGCTTACTCTCCACTTTTGGGTGCCAACTAATCCGTTGATGTAAGCAGCGAAGTTGTTATCACCTGAGGTGAGGCCGGCAAACGAAACCGGAGTGCAGCTTACACCTGATAAGTTACTGCTCAGGTAAGCGAACAAAGGAGGAGTGAGGGTGCCACCCAAACTGTGCCCTGTGACATACAAAGAAGTAATGGCCTGAGTCTTTAAAAAGTCAAGCATTTTCTGCTTGCTGTTGGGGTCTGTTAGTTGCAGTAGAGCATTCATACCGTTCCAGGTACCGGTTGAGATGTTGGCGTTCTGTGGAGCAGAACTTACAAAATCAGTGAAAGGTTTTGTGGTGCTG
>DATGWX010000390.1:0-3522 GCA_035299275.1 Bacteroidia bacterium | reverse complement strand
ACCACACCACGGTAATCAGTGTGGAGGCCAGTAACAGGAAAAGATAATTTCTAAATGTAGCTGCCAAGGTTCAGGTTCAGATCACAACGTTTTTAATGCCTGTTTTAACAGTTCTTCAACAGTAAATGTCGAGCCTGTATTGATTATCTTTAACAGGGCTTTTTCAGAGTCATTTTTAGTGAAGCCCAACATGGTTAATGCTGTTAATGCCTCCTCTACTTGTGCCCCTGCTGCCCTAAAGGTAGCTGTATGTTCAGTTCCGCCAGTTTTCATTTTATCTTGAAGTTCAATTAACAGGCGTTGGGCCGTTTTGGGACCCACGCCTTTAACAGACTTCAATAACGCTAAATTGCCCGTCATTATTGCATTCTGTAATTCACTGGCTGTTAGGGAAGAAAGCATCATCCGGGCAGTATTCGGGCCGATACCCTGAACCGATATCAGCAGCCTGAAAAGTACCCTCTCTGTTTCTTCGGCAAAACCGAAAAGTATGTGCGCGTCCTCGCGCACCACCATATGAATGAGGAGCTTAAGCTGTTGCTGACTTTTAATTTTTTCAAAGGTTTGCAGGGAAATACTCACCCCATAACCCACTCCCCCACAGTCAATTACCGCAAATGCAGGAGTAATGGTGGTAAGCTTACCGTTTAAATGTTCTATCATACGTTTGGATGTACAAAAAAAGGCAATCATTACAATTGCCTTTACCCTGTATATAGTTTGTTTTGGGACGCTAAAATACAAATAGTTTGGATAATCGGCTGCAATAAGTGAATTTTACTGCGCTTGATTTTCAATCAGTTTCAAAATGAATATAGAATGGCTGCGAGATTTTTGCCTGAGTAAGGCGGGAGTAACAGAAAGTTTCCCGTTTGGGGAAGATGTACTGGTGTTTAAAGTACTGGGCAAAATGTTTGCGCTCATTTCCATAAGCGAACCGGATAGCGTTAACCTGAAATGTGACCCTGAAAAGTCGATTGAACTGCGGGCCGAATACCCTGAAGCCATCATTGCGGGATATCACATGAACAAAAAATTATGGAACACCGTATATTTTCGGGGAGTTCCTGCCCCTTTGCTGAAAGAATTGGTTGACCACTCCTATACTGAAGTGGTAGCCAAACTTACCAAAAAGGACAAAGCTGAACTGGCAAAATTCAAGTAAGGTGCAAACTACAATTAAGTTGAATTCTGCTGCTTTTTCTAAATTGCGGCTCTATCAGATTTTATGAAATATATAAAACTTTACTTTATCTCCTACGCAGCAATCCTTCTCAGTGCCTGTGCAAATGAATCAGCCTCTACAGAAGAAACCACAACTGACCGGGAGAACAAGGTGTATGCGGATGACAGCAGCAGCTACTCCGTAGGTTTGTTTACCAACAACAGAAAAACAGGCTGGTGGAAATCATACAATGCCAACGGAGGCCTACTCTCTGAAGACTTTTACAACAACAATGAGCAACTGTTACATGAAGTAGTGACTGACGGAAAAGTGAGTTCTGCTGAACGCATTATTACTCCCAGCGGAGAACTCATCATCAGTTACCACCCCAACGGACGTATGAAATTTTTCGGTTACTTTACACAAGCTGACAGCACAGCTCCGAAAGTTTTGAGCGGAGATGCACGGGAGTATGACTCCACCGGGGTAATGCGATTGTACAGCAACTTCGATAATGAAAAAGGATTGGTAAGTGAACGGGAATACAACTCTTTTGGGCAATTATTTGAAGAACGCTACTATAGTGTGGCCTGCCCTACCTGCGACAAAAAACCAACCGGCACCTGGAAAACGTACAGCAACGGGAAACTCGAAAAAACAACAAAACACTGATTCAACAATCTTACTTAAGCTGACGAAGGTACAATTGAATGGTGTTTTCCAACCCGAAGTAAAGCGCATCACTGATGAGCGCGTGGCCTATGGAAACCTCCAGTAAAGCCGGTACATTCGAATAAAAATAATGAAGATTGGCCAGACTCAGATCATGGCCCGCATTTAAGCCCAAACCTAAATTATGTGCCAACAAACCTGCTTTTACAAACGGCTCAACGGCTTTAGCTTTATCAATTGAAAAATCCCGGGCGTAAGACTCTGTATACAGTTCTATCCGGTCGGTACCCGTGGCTTTAGCCCCATCCACCATGCGCTCATCCGCATCAACAAAAATCGATGTGCGAATACCACTGTTTTTAAACAGCGAAACCATATCAATCAAATACTCTTTTTGTGCAACTGTATCCCAGCCATGGTCAGAGGTTAACTGGCCTTGCACATCAGGCACCAATGTTACCTGCGCGGGTTTTACTTCCAATACTAAATCAACAAATTTTTGTTCTTTGGGATTTCCTTCAATATTCAACTCAGTAGTCACCACATTTTTCAACTCCCTTACATCAGCATATCGAATGTGGCGCTCATCAGGACGAGGATGCACCGTAATACCTTGCGCACCGAAACGTTCACAGTCTTTGGCTACTTGAATTACATCGGGTACATTTCCCCCGCGCGAGTTGCGAAGAGTAGCAATTTTATTAATGTTAACCGAGAGTTTTGTCATACTTACACAATTAAGGTTGTTCTACATCTTCACGGAGCAAATCAAATAAAAACTCATCGTAAAACGCACCGTTTTTGTAAACCTTTTGACGTACACGCGCTATTCTTCTGAAGCCACATTTCTCCAGTACGTTAGCTGAGGCAATGTTGTATTCAAACACTCCGGCAAACAACCTGTTCACCTCTGTATGCTCCAATAAATATTTGATGAGCCACTGAACTGCCTGCGTAGCGTACCCCTGGTGCCAATACTCCTCACCCAACCAGTAGCCCACTTCCATGTTTTTCGAATAGATATCCGATTCCGCAAAACCACCCATTGAGCCAATAACCTCATCATTCAACGTAATGGCAATAACGTGTCTACCCGAGTTATCTTCATTGGCTTTTTGAATAAACGCTTTCGCATCACTAAGTGTGTAAGGATGCGGAAACATATCACGCATGTTGCGCGCTATATTTTTATTGTTCCCTATTTTAGCCAATTGCTTAGCATCACTATCCTTAAACTTTCTAAAACCAAGCTCTGTTTTCATCCGCTATGTATTAGTAACCACATTCAAAAATATACTCGTTTCTTAAGTCTTTTATCTCGTTTCTTTCTTCTCGCATCTTATATCTCGTCTCTTTCTTCTCATATCTCAAGTCTCGTTTCTTTTCTCTTTCCTACAAACACCTCACGCATCTTCCAAGGCAGCAAAATTCCTCGCAAACCTTACCACCCGCTCATCAATAATACTATCTCGTTGACGAATGGGTTCCCGCAACACCAAACCTTCCAGTGAACGGCAACGGCTCAAAGCTACATACAATTGTCCATGTGCAAATGTACCGCCCGCTAAATCCACAATCATTTTATCAAAAGTTAAACCCTGACTTTTATGAATGGTAATGGCCCAAGCCAGCTTTACCGGAAACTGTTTGAAACGGCCAATGACTTCACTCTCCACTCTGCGTTT
>DATGWX010000389.1:0-3004 GCA_035299275.1 Bacteroidia bacterium | reverse complement strand
ACCACCAAGAAATAGTTTGGGGAGTAAAATTTACACCCATGTACCACCCATCGCCAGACGGAACAGGTACAATTTTGGAGTTGGATAAAATAGGCCTTTATGAGCCTGCTGACTTACCCGCAGGAAGTAACCCCACCCCTTTACCTGAACGAGCTACGTCAACCGGTTGATAAAGTTCTTTCTTCTGCCCGCCTCCTTAAAAGTTTTTTAAATAACTTGCCGCCAAATTCAACGCACATGAACATCATTATTGGTGGCGACCATGCCGGTTACCAGTTAAAAAAAGAAATTATTGCACGCTTGCAATCATCAGGTCATAGCTGCACTGACATCGGACCCTTTTCAGAAGACAGCTGCGACTACCCCGACTTCGCTCACCCTATGGCCGAGAAAGTGCTGGCGGAAAAAACGCTGGGTATACTTATTTGCGGCAGCGGGAACGGAGTATGCATTACTGCCAATAAACATAAAGGTATACGCGCTGCACTTTGCTGGAATGAAGAACTGGCTGCACTGGCCCGACAGCACAATAATGCCAACGTACTGTGTTTACCTGCACGGTTTATTTCTCAGGAACTAGCCTTTGCCATTACTGAAACTTTTCTTACTACCGCTTTTGAAGGCGGAAGACATGAACGCAGAGTAAATAAAATTGATGCCTGAACAACTGCTTAATCAATTGCATGCAGGAGACAGAAAAGCTTTGGCTCGCTGCCTCACGCTGGTGGAAAACAGTGTAGAGGGGTATGAACAATTGTTGCAAAATTTACACTTCACGAAAAACGCTGCTGTGGTAGGTATTACCGGCCCCCCCGGAGCCGGAAAAAGTACCCTTATCAATGCCCTGGTTCATGAGCTTCTGCAACAAAACAAGCAGGTAGCCATACTGGCTATTGACCCTACTTCTCCCTTTAATTATGGCGCGCTGCTGGGTGATCGTATTCGGATGAGTGAACACTTTACCAATCCTCATGTATTCATTCGCTCCATGGCCAGCAGAGGTTCTTTAGGCGGACTGGCTCCTAAGGTTTATGAGGCTGTGGATGTGCTTAAAGCAGCAGGTTTTGATTATGTGATTGTGGAAACTGTGGGTGTAGGGCAATCAGAAGTAGAAATTGCCGGGTTGGCCGATACTACTGTGGTGGTAGTGGTACCCGAAGCGGGAGATGAAATACAAACCATCAAATCGGGGGTAATGGAAATTGCGGATGTGTTTGTGGTGAACAAAGCCGACAGAGACGGAGCAATAAGTTTTCACAAAAATCTGGTAGTGCTGGCCCATACCCATGCCACTGCAGAATGGGAAACGCCTGTGGTAAAAACCGTGGCGTCAAAAAATGAAGGACTAAAAGAATTAGCTGAGGCTATTGAAAAACACCTGCACTCCCACCGTATTAACGAAAAGAAAAAAATACTGCTGGCTCAAAAAGCACTCAACATGATTCGTGACTACCGCACACGTGATGTTGATACGCAACAACTCATTCATGAAATAGCAGAGCAAATGAACAAAAACAACTTTAACCTGTATAGGTACATAACCAAATGGAACAAATGAATATTTAACTCGTTCCAAAAGGATAAACACAAAAAAATGAAACTTACCATTATTTCGGCCTCTCCAAGAATAAGCAGCAACAGTTTACGCGTTGCCAAAGCCTTGAAACGAATAGCCGGATCCAAAGGAATATCGGATATTGAAATTATTGATTTTGCCTATTATGATATCCCGCTATACAATCAGGGAGATATTAATCCAAATCAACTTACGTCTTTTCAGCAGCAACTTGTTAACTCCTTAAACGGAGAACGCATGGTTGTGCTGGTAGTGCCTGAATACAACTGGACCATGCCTGCTGAGCTGGCTAATTTTATTCACCGCATGGGCGACCGGCCATTTATTCACCTGTTCGATAAAAAGGTGTTTGCTTTGGTTGGTGTATCCTCAGGCAAAGGAGGCCGTCAACCTGTTGTTCAGCTCACTTACATATTGGGTAAAATAATCGGTTTTTTTGAATTAGAAACTTTTGTTTCCTCCAAAATATTTGAATCACACTTTACTAAAGAATGTTTGGATGAAAACGGAAATTCTTTGGGTAACACTCCTTACGATACCGGAATGGAAAAGTTTGTAAACTATACTATCAACTCAGCTAAACGCTGGCTCACTTCTTTTTAAGCCAACGCAAATAAAACGGAAGTCTGTTTTTATAGAAGTGATAGTACGGTTGCTCAACCGCACCGAAACCTTTATAAAATCTGGCAATACCGTCAATGTCTGAACCTTCAAAATCAAGCAACTGAATTTTGCCGCAATGCCGCTGGATAAATTCATCCATCAGCAGGTGCATTGCCCCTTTATTTTTTCCCTCTACAGATGAGGTTCCCATTAAATAAATGGCCCTGTTGCTGCCGTCTATCCCGAAAATGCCTGTGGCTAAAACAGTGTTGGCTTCCTTTACGCACAGTATATACAACATGCTGCGTTGCCGGGCCTCCAGCATTGCACTCTTAAATCGTGCATAGTCGGCAGGCTTTACTTCCGGACTGCGGTATCCGTTATGCATTACGTAAAAATCAATGGCTGCAGCAATGTCTGTTACCTCCTCTACAATAAGGTTCTCTTTTCGGGCTTTGCTTATGTTACGCTTGGTATTGTCATTATAGGCGGCTGTTATTTCCCTGTAAACGGGTGATAAATTGAGTACGTGGTTTCTTCTCTCCCTGATGGCCTGGCTGAGAAAATCCTCCGGGTTGCAGGCGGCATTGAGTTGTACATCTACTAGCCTGAACTTATCCGGCACTGCCATTACAAACTTATTTACTGTAAAGCCTGATAAATAATTGGTAGAAAAAACACCCAGCTGTTGTGCAAAAAAAGGATGGTACACGTATGCTTGTCCGTATTTTTTTCTGACGGGTAGCGGCATTACAGCTTCATAATCGTTCTGCACCAAAGCATCCCAACTGTCACACACCTCATCCAGGTACCAGGAGTATCCAT
>DATGWX010000388.1:0-2971 GCA_035299275.1 Bacteroidia bacterium | reverse complement strand
ATGGCAATCATTCCGATAACCTCGTCACCTTTGCCTTCTAACGTAACACCCTTCACACCTGAGGCGGTTCGGCCCATTGGTCTAACACCTTCTTCATTGAAACGAATAGCGCGACCGGTCTTTTTGGCCATCAGAATTTCGTCTTTTCCTGAAGTGAGTAATGCTTCGAGCAGTTGGTCACCGTCACGTACGGTTATGGCATTGATACCACCCTGACGCGGGCGGGAGTATGCTTCCAATGATGTTTTCTTGATGATACCGTTTTTGGTACACATGATGATGAAGTTGTTTTTCAGGTACTCCGCATCATTGAGGTTGTGTACGTTAACGTAAGCCCTTATTTTGTCGCTTACTGGTATGTTAATGAGGTTCTGAATAGCTCTGCCTTTCGTATTTTTAGCTCCCTCAGGTACTTCATAGGCTTTCATCCAAAAACAACGGCCCTGTTCAGTAAAGAACAACAGGTAATTGTGCGTATTGGCAATAAACAGGTGTTCTACAAAGTCCTCATCACGGTGAGCAACGCCTTTACCTCCGCGTCCGCCACGGTTTTGGGTGCGGTATTCATCTAATGAAGTACGTTTAATGTACCCCATGTGCGAAATGGTAATCACCACATCTTCCTGTTCGATGAAGTCTTCCATGCGCATATCGTTGGCAGAGTATTCAATTACGGTTCTGCGGGCATCTCCGTACTTCTCTTTTATTTCCAGAAGTTCATCTTTTATGATTTGCATGCGCAATGATTCGTCTGCCAGTACACTTTCCAAATACGCAATCAATTTCATGATTTCTTCGTATTCTTCTTTCAGCTTATCACGCTCAAGACCAGTAAGTTTTTGCAATCTTAAATCAAGTATTGCTTTAGATTGAATATCACTCAGGCTGAAACGTTCCATAAGGCCCGATTTGGCCTCATCAGGGGTGCGTGAGGAGCGTATCAGGTTGATTACTTCATCCAGGTTATCGATGGCAATAATCAAACCTTCGAGTATATGAGCACGTTGACGGGCTTCAGCCAGTTCAAACTGTGTACGTCTGACAACTACCTCGTGCCTGTGTTCTACGTAATACACAATTAACTGCTTGAGGTTAAGCATTTGCGGGCGACCTTTTACCAGCGCAATGTTGTTTACGCTGAAGGAAGTTTGCAGGGAAGTGTATTTGTAAAGTTTGTTGAGTACAATGTTGGGAATAGCATCGCGTTTAAGGTCGTACACGATACGCATACCATCACGGTCGCTCTCGTCACGAATTTCGCTGATGCCTTCAATTACCTTTTCGTTAATCAACTCAGCTGTTTTCATAATCAGCTGGGCCTTGTTGATTTGGTAAGGAATTTCGGTAACAATAATCTGATCTTTACCGGTTTTGCTGGTTTCAAAGTTCGACTTGGCGCGCATCATTACTCGACCACGCCCTGTTTCAAATGCTTCGCGCACCCCTTCGTAACCGTAAATGGTACCACCGGTAGGGAAATCGGGTGCTTTAATGTATTTAATCAGCTCTTCAATGGTAATATCTCTGTTGTCGATGTAGGCGATAATACCTTCAATTACCTCAGTAAGGTTGTGCGGAGCCATGTTGGTGGCCATACCCACAGCAATACCTGAGGCACCATTCACCAGAAGGTTGGGTATTTTTGAAGGCAGAACGGTTGGTTCCGTTAATGAATCGTCAAAGTTAGGGCGGTAGTCAACAGTGTTTTTGTCAATATCTACCAGCATTTCTTCCGCTATTTTGCGCAAACGGGCTTCGGTATAACGCATAGCTGCCGGTGGATCTCCGTCAACGGAGCCAAAGTTTCCTTGTCCGTCAACCATAGTGTAACGCATGCTCCAGTCCTGGGCCATACGCACCATGGTATCATAAACCGAGGAATCACCGTGCGGGTGAAATTTACCCAACACCTCTCCCACAATACGGGCAGATTTTTTGTACGGACGGTTGGAGGCCAGTCCCAGTTCAGTCATTCCATATAACACCCTGCGGTGAACAGGTTTTAACCCATCCCGCACATCGGGTAAGGCACGTGATACAATCACCGACATCGAATAATCGATGTAGGCTGTTTTCATCTCATCTTCAATGTTAATGGAAATAATGCGGTCGTTGTTCTCTGACATGTAAAATTGTGTTTAATAAACATCGCAAAATACAGCATTTAACGCAGGTTTCAGGGGTAAAATACTCACATATTTTCAGGTGGTTGTGGATAAGGGAAACTCCCTTATTCTGATGGGGTTGGCAGTGACTTTATGTGAGGATAAATTCAGTGTTGATTTTTGAATTCAGTTACACCATGTCAAGCAGACTGACAATCGGCCGTTAAAATTTAAGATTTCCGTTATTTTCGCATCAAAATGGATTACTTCGTATACCTGACCGCTATTGTTTATGTTTTCTTCATTGTATTGGAGAGTTACCTGAGTCGCAGAGATGAGTTACATCTGTATGATTTAAAGGATAGCGGCATCAGTTTGTGGCTGGGTTTAGGCGGCTTGCTCATGGATCTAACCATGAAAGGTGTAACCTTTGGTATACTCAATAAAATTTCAGTAGAATTTGCACTCGTTCATGTTGAATCAAAAGTTTATTACTGGATAGGGCTTTTTGTTGCCCAGGATTTTTGCTTTTACTGGTTACATCGTGTAGAACATTATTGCCGTTTTTTTTGGGCCGTGCACGTAAACCACCACTCTTCAGAAAAGTTTAATTTCACCGTGGCCCTGCGCTCTTCAGCCTTACAACCGCTATATCGTTGGATATTTTTTATTCCCTGTGCCTTGTTGGGTTTTAACGGTATAGACATTATGTTCATTTATGCTGTGAATCAAACGTATGCCTTTTTTGTACATACAGAAACGGTGGGTAAACTGGGTATTCTGGAAAAATTTCTGGTCACTCCTTCTCATCACCGGGTGCATCATGCCAGCAATGTGCAGTATCTTGATAAAAACATGGGACAGGT
>DATGWX010000387.1:0-4312 GCA_035299275.1 Bacteroidia bacterium | reverse complement strand
CTACCTTTAATGCAGCATTACACTTTCTGCAGTTTTGGGATGGCAGAGCAAAAGACGTGGAAGAACAAGCCGGCATGCCTATTCTTAATCCGGTGGAAATGGCTATTCCCAATAAAGAATACCTGGTCAATAAACTTAAGGGTGTGGACCTCTACAATCAAAGCTTTAAAGCCGCTTTCCCAAAAGATGCCGACCCGCTTACGTACGAGAACATTGCTAAAGCCATTGCGGCATTTGAACGTACCTTGATTACACCTTCACGTTTTGATGATTACCTTAAAGGTAAAACAGATGCACTTTCTGTTGAAGAAAAACACGGCCTGCAAACCTTTATAGGAGCAGGCTGCACCAGTTGCCACAACGGCACTGCTATTGGTGGAGCGCAAATTCAAAAGTTTGGTTTGATTAACGATTACCATGCGTTAACGGGCAGTTCAACCAACGATAAAGGCCTGCAGGATCAAACAAAAAACGAGGCAGACAAAGATAAATTTAAGGTGCCTTCCTTGCGTAACATTTCCCAAACCTATCCGTATTTCCATGACGGTAGTGTAAAAAATCTGGCTGATGCCGTTCGTATTATGGGAAAGACACAGGTAAACAAAGACCTGAGTTATGATGAAGTGCAAAGCATTGTTGCTTTCCTCAATGCTTTAACCGCTGATGTACCTGCGGAAGTAAAAGAAGTGCCTAAACAATTAACGGCTCAAAAATAGAGAGGAATTTAGTAGTGATAAATCCCGCAACAGCCGATGGTTGTTGCGGGATTTGTGTTTTATAACTATATCACAAAGCCGATTTCCAATACACCTTGTTGGCCCATTTCCCCCAGTCTTTAAGGGCTGAGGTAATTTCCTGCATAAAGGCTTTTTGCGTTACAGGCTTTGTCTTTTTAGGAAGAACAGGTGCTTGTACTTCGTTTGCAGCAGGTGGTGTGCGGTCAACTGTTGTAGCAAACAAGGTCATGTGTAAGCGTGGTACCACAATGCCCAGTATCATGCCCGGTAAACCGTTAAATGATTCAGGTCCGGTTTTAACAGGTATCTCATCGGTATAAAAAGCAATGATGTAAATACTGTCTTGTATAATGGTGGCTGCTTTACGGCAATTGAATCCTGCAATGTTGCGGTACTCACCTAAAAGTTTCCATTTGAAAGACGGGAGCGTATCTTTTATGGCGTAACTGTTATCGTACACATTTTTTAAACTCAGGCTTTGCCCCGTTACTAACTGGTGATGTACGGTGTTGTTGTGAGCAATGTTATTCCAGGTCATCATCTGGTTTTCTTCTTCCTGCACCAGTTTGTAAAGTGATTGTTCGCGGTTAAAAGTGAGTTCAAAATAATCAGTCTTGTATTTGGGTACACGTTTAATCATTTCCTCTACCCAGGCTCCACTTTCATTTTCAAATTGTTTGTGTACGTTTTCCTTGCGTTCAAAACGTATTTTACCACTTAACAACAGGCTTTGTGCCCATGTGTGGTGTGCTGTAAGCAGCAGTGTTACCAGCAGTAGTTTATTCAGGTTTCGGGCCATTTTTGGTAAAGTTCCAGATTAAAGAAAACAGGATATATCGTTTTAAAACCGTGTGGGTATTTTCATTGATGAAATTGCTGTTGGCGGTACGGTTAAAGCCTATGTTCTGGTTAAACAAATCACGGGCCTCAGCTTTTACTTCCAGCTGATCTTTCTTCAGTAGTTTTTTGGAAAGGCTCAGGTTGCAAATGGTGGTGTTGAGGTTACGGTCAAATTCAGTGGTGCGTTGGCGTATGTTGAAAGTACATTCACCATCCAGTTCAAATTTTTTGGGCAGTTGAAGCCAGAAACCTGTTTCATAGGTTTGAATGAGAAAGCGGGTTGTAACATCTTCACGCAAGGTACTTTTGGAGTTGTTAATATTCCAGTTGCCGTTAACGTAGATGTCAAACTTTTCTTCAATACTGTAAGAGACGTTCAGTGAATAAGAGATGTTGCGGTAGTTGTTTACGTTTTGCTTGTTGTTGATGTAATTGGTGTTACGGCCCAGATTTCCATTCAGGCCGGTTCGTAAGTCTATACCTGTATTTTTTATTTCGTAATGGTAGTTGCTGTAGAAACCGGAGGTATAGTTGCCGTTTACATTGATGGTTTGATTATTTCTGCGGCCACTGGTGTCAACAAAATCGCTGTAAGAGAAATCATTGTTCACAAAGGTTGAATACACGTTGAAGTAATACCCGCGTCCTTTAATGGGTTTGTAGTTCGACATCCACACACTGAAATTGTTTCTAAAGCTTTGTTTCAGGTTGGGATTGCCTTTGTATATCATTAAGGGGTTGGAGTTGTCTTGCAAGGGCTGTATTTGTTGCAACGTAGGCTGGCGGGTGGAACCACTGTAGTTGACGTTAACGGTAGTGGTGGTTTTAGGTTTGTAAGTAAAGGACGCACTGGGGAAAAAATTAAGAAAGTGCTGGCTTTGTTCTTTGGAGGTAGTCAGATTTTTTTGGTAAAGGTCAGTATAGGCCGAGCGTCCGCCAAATGCTGCTATTACCTTTTTATTTACATACCTGAAGGTGAGTCCGCCTTCATTTTTGGTAATGTCGTAATTGAAATTACTGCTCAGGGAATCTACTAATTCCGTGTACTCATTATTTAAGGTGTTGCGGTCAAAACTTTCTCTAACAGAATTGTTGTTGGTACTGCTGTATTTGTAATCCCCTACAATGAACCAGTATTTACTCAGGGGTTCGGTATACGACAGTTTTCCTTCCCAGGTGAGGTTTTTATTGTAATCCTTTTTTCGTTGGTCAATAAGTGCGGTTTGAATTAACGAAGTATCAACTCCGTAAAAATTAGTGGTTGAACTGAGAAAACCATTGCCGCTGCGCAATGAATAATTCTGATTGAAAATGAGCGAAACCGAGCGTCCTTTAAGTTTGAACTTTCTGTTGTATGCCACAGAACTGCTAACGGATTCTTTGTTGTTAGCAAAAGTCTCTTTGCGCCTGTTGTTGTTAATAAGCGCGTTTTCTTCATTCAGGTTTTCTGAATAAAAGTTTTCTGTACTTTCTGAGGTGCCGGTACTTCCGTTAATTTTTATACGAATGGTAGAAAGGGAATCCAGTTTCCACTCGTAACTGGCTTTCCCGCTGGTGAGTTTTCGTGTACTGTTGAAATTTTTCGACTGGTTGTCGAAATAGAAAGTATCAGGTAAGATATACTGCGTACGGTTGTTGTCAAAACCTGATACAAAAAGTTCTTTGTAATTGGCATTGAAGGTAAGTGCATGTCTATCCTCTTTGAATTTGTTGGTATAAAATGCTCCGGTATACCATGTTCTTGGAATACCCGTGCCTGTAAAGTCATCTTCATCGTATGAGTAGTAGGAGTACATCATTCCGTCATCGCCAAATTCAGTTTCACCTTTACCACCGGCATACATATCAGATTCCTCCCAATCCAGTGAGGTTTTGTTGGTGTTGGACATGGCAGAGTAAAAGGATAACTTTCTTTTTTTGTTGAAGGAGTTGAACATGGCATCGTGCTCGTAGCGGTTCTCTGTCCCCTGGCTACCTTTCACCTTGCCGAAATACCCCTTTTTAGCCTCGTCTTTCAGCGTGAGGTTAATTGTTTTTTCTTTGTCTCCATCATCAATACCGGTTTGTTGTGCCTGATCACTTTTTTTATCAAACACCTGCACGGTTTCTACATTATCGGCACGCAGGTTTTGTGTGGCGATGGTGGGGTCGCTGCCAAAAAATTCTTCTCCGTCAACCAGTACTTTTTTAACTTCCTGACCGTGTGCGGTAATTTTCCCGTTTTTATCTACCTGAATGCCGGGTAGTTTTTTCAGCAGATCTTCCACGTTGGAGTTTTTGTTCACCAGAAAACTGTCTACAAAATACTCTGTGGTATCTCCCTTTATGCGAATAGCATCGCGTTTATCCTGAATGATAATTTCTTTGAGCAACTGGGCCTTGGAAAGCATGGTGATGTCGGGCATTACCTTGTTCTCTCCGGCTTGCAGTATGATGTTTTCTTCATAATCAGCAAACCCCGGGTGAGTTACCTGCAAACGATAAGTGTCGGGTTGAATGGATTTGATTTCAAAAGAGCCGTTGTCTTTACTCCATACATGATGGGCCAAAGTTGAATCATTCAGTTTGATGAGTGATACACCGGAGTAGCCCATGTACTTGAAGGTGGCAGAATCAACCAACTGTCCTCTGACGGAGGCCGGTTGTATTTGGGCAAACAGTTGGCCCGAACTGAGTAGAAGCAGAAGCGTAAGTAGTTTTTTCAAATTATTATTTTGTGCGAATGTATTGGCGGG
>DATGWX010000386.1:0-1868 GCA_035299275.1 Bacteroidia bacterium | reverse complement strand
GGTTTAGCATACAT
This sequence comes from Bacteroidia bacterium, assembly GCA_035299275.1. Taxonomy (GTDB): domain Bacteria; phylum Bacteroidota; class Bacteroidia; order UKL13-3; family UKL13-3; genus JAGPCK01. The sequence goes on along the minus strand of DATGWX010000386.1, from coordinate 1,854 downwards.
CTCCTTATTTACTTTAATTGCTATAACCGTTTGGCATTTTTTCAGAAAGAAACAATATTTACACGCGGCCTTGTTACTGTTTTTTTGTTTGGGATATTGGGCCTTTGTTAATTTTAAAGTAGGGTTTCTCTACCCCGATAGTTTTGAGCCTTATGAGCGCTACCTTTTGCCCATACCCATTACCGTGGCATTTGCTTTTGTATATTATGTACTTGATTTGTCTTCCTTTAAACATTTTGGAATATTAACCGTCATTCTTGTGGTGCAAACATTTATGTTGATGCAGTATGGCAGGTTGGTGAGCAAGCGCTTTGATCAGATGGAAATGGCCATTGAGAATGCGTATCAGTTTCCGCACTCAAAGTTTATTTACCGAAAAGCGAATTATTATTACCGGGATATCAGTCCGCGTTTAATAGGGCATTGTTGGATACAAACGCAAGAGTCCATATTGCTCTCAGCTATGCGTCATCCGCAAGATCCGCGTCAGGTTTTTGTGAAAGAGATTTTGCCGGATGATTTTTATGATAAGATTGACGGGAGTAATTATTTCAATTCTCCTGACGGTTGGCTGAAAGACCACAGTGAGTTGGATACTTTTTATTTTCCTATGCACAAAACAGGTCTTCGCAGGGCAAATACCGACACCCTGCAGGTACATTTGCCGGACAGTTTTTTTGCACAGATAAAAATTCAGCTGCACAGCGAGTACAAAAAGTTGAAAAGAAAAAGGGAGTTGTTACCTTATATAAAAATAACGAATCATTCTACTGACAGGCTTATTTATTCAGGAACAAAAACGGATGGTATTTACATTTCGTACCGATGGTTAGATGCCAATGGAAGCACTTTAACAGAAGAGTGGACCAGAATAACCCCTTTACAGTGTGATGTTAAGACGAGTATTGACCAACAAGTGCTTTTAAGAACACCGGATACCGCAGGCAAATACATGTTGGAATGGGAACTGTTTTTTGAACAGGGTGAATTATCTAAAAAGACAGCCGGGCGTGATGAAGTGGAGCTAGAATAAACCTTATTTCTGACAGAGAGTTCTCCGTATATGAACTCTGTTCCACACCCTGTAAACCTTATTTGCGTATTAAATCCAAATAGCTTAGCTTTACGTACCTAACCTCATGATACGCATACTGCTATTTTTCTTTATGTGCATGTCTATTTCTATAGCCTATGCTCAAAGAGCCCCCGACAGTGAAATCGGATTCGCTGCCGGAGTGAGTGTATATCAGGGCGATTTAACAGAACAACTGTATACCTTTTATGAAACCGGTCCCATGGCCGGTGTTTTTTTCAGGCGAAACTGGCGCAATAAATTCTCTGCCCGACTGTCACTAAACTACGGGAGGCTTAGGGGAGCAGATCATATTTCAAGTGACCCTGCACGTAAAAGACGGAACCTTAGTTTTTTTTCTCCGCTCATTGAAGGGAGTGCACTGTTGGAGTATAACTTTAACAGGTATTATTCCGGTGCCTCCAGATTCAGGCATGGGTTGATAAACAGGGGAACACCGTATATCTTTTCCGGTGTAGCTTTTTTTTGGTACAATCCAAAAACCAGACTGAATGGGGATAAACAATCGCTGCAATTTATACCTACCGAACAGAGTAAAAATTACAGCCTTACGCAGTTTGCTATACCCATAGGGGTTGGAATAAAGTATAACATTGCTCCTTTTGTAACTTTGGGTGTGGAGTTTGGTTTCAGAAAAACATTTACCGATTACCTGGATGATGTAAGTGGTCAATTTATTGATTCAGCAACGGCATTCAGTCAGGGTGGCTATGAGGCATTGGTATTGTCAGATCGTTCTGTTGAAGTAAACAGCGAACGCT
>DATGWX010000385.1:0-5544 GCA_035299275.1 Bacteroidia bacterium | reverse complement strand
TTCAGGTTAGTGTGTCCCATGTACCAGGTTACATTGGGTAGCTGAGCAATGATGTTTACGTTATTGGCTTTTCCCCCATATTGCAGCCAGATGATGCGCAGGTCGGGGTGCTTTTTCAGCAGTTGTATAAATATGGCGGTGTCTTGCTGGAAATTATCATATGGAAATTGAACCACATGAATGTAAACCGGATGTTTTCTGCTGATACGTCTGAGGCGTATTTTTTTATTGTTCCAAGAGTTAAACTTAAGCGGAGGTAGACTTTGTCCCTCTGTAAAAACAGATTGAGCAATGGCGTTACTGTCTTTTAAAATAACGATGCTGTTGCCGTATACGTCATTTGTTTTTATTACATAAACATTACCGTTTCGCTCCACCTGTAAATCTCCTTTTTCAGGTATCCGGTAAGCACCTTTTTCAATTTCAACCGCCAGTACTCGTGATTTGTAATCAGCCACCAAAAAGCGATCAACTCCTTTATCATTGTAAAGCCCGTTGTTATTGGCGTCAAACAAACCAACCGTGAAGGAGTCGGCCCCTGATTTGTAATCGCCTCCTTTGCAATTAAGTCTTTGTTCCCTGAATGAATTTCGTATGCCGGCAAATACGCGGCCTTTTTCTTCTGTTCTGTAAAATTCATCAAGCATACTAAAGTAGGTATCCTTACCAAAAAAATTAAAACGGGATAGTCGGTAGGTTACATTACGGGCTGGGTTATCTGCTTCGGTCAAACTTATGTCAACATACCCTCTGTCTTTCGGCATACGTATCAGACTGCCATCATCAGTAAAATTGAGGTTTGCATTTAAGTCGACATATAAATAGGCATCTTTATTATTGCAACAATTACTCACCACAACGGTAATGTAACCTTTGGTTGGTCCGTTCTCGTTAATGCCGCTGTACAGAAAGAAATATCCTGTATCTGTTTCCTGTGGAAATTCAGGAAGCACAACAGGCAGTTTCTCTGTTTTTTTGTTGCCCTGCAAGTTGTTTAAAGTGATGTGAGCAGAGGTGAATTTAAAAACAGGAAGGGGAGTTAGAAATTTATCAAACTGAGATGACACAACTTCAGCGTTCAGCATCACCGGTTGTTGTGCCGAGCTGTATAGGCTTATTACAACTATCAGAAAACTCAAAAGTTTTTTCATCAGTGTGGTGCAAAAATATTAAACGCACGACAGTTGCCGTGCGTTTAATAAGTGTTGATTAATCAAAATAAAATTAGTCTCTGCTTCTGCCATTAAGAATGGAGATGTAATAAAGCAAGGTCGCAAGTGATGATAACGCTGCAACTACATAAGTCATAGCTGCCCAGCGTAAAGATTCGCGTACCTGAGTCTCTTCCTGTGAGCGAACCATGCCACGTGTAGTTAACCATGCCACCGCTCTGTTGCTGGCATCAAATTCTACGGGCAATGTAATAAAGGTGAAAATAGTGGTGGCAGCAAAAAGGGCCACGCCTATTTCCAGTAAAACCGGTGTAGTGTTAATGAGCAGTATGCCTCCCAAAATAATCCATTGCATATAACGGGAAGATACGCTTACCAAAGGAACCAGTTTTGAACGCATAGTTAGCCAGGTGTATGCAGTAGCATGTTGTACTGCGTGTCCGCATTCGTGAGCAGCTACCGCAGCAGCAGCAACACTACGTCCGTAAAAGACATCATTACTCAGATTTACGGTTTTGTTTTCCGGATTATAGTGGTCAGTTAACTGTCCCTCTGTACTGATGACTTTAACGTCATAAATGTTGTTTTCACGTAACATACGCTCAGCAATTTCTGCCCCGGATAACCCGTTGCTCAATGCTTCCTGTGAAAATTGAGTGAATTTAGATTTGAATCGCCAGCTCACCAGCATGCTCAAGCCTAAAAACACTAAGCCTATTAAATAAATTCCTGCCATTTTAAGTTGTAATTTTTTGTACGATATTGCCTGCAATAGCTGTTCCAAATGCTAATTTGTCAGTAACCTCACCACAATTACCCCTATGGCAAACAGAAAAAGAAGAATGGAAATGCGGTTGATGCCATGCATCATGCGCAGGTTGCTGTTAGTGACGGGTTCTGTCTTTTTCCAAAAAAGTATGTAACCGATGAATTTTTTTATCATGATTGGAGTGGTTGTAAATACAATATTTCAAAGGTAGTGAATTATAGTAATTTTAAAATTTAGGTGAGTCTAAAAAATATTTTATATTTGACCCGATGTATTCGTTTACGGAAGAGAATTACCTGAAAGCCATTTACAAACTGTCGCAGGATGACAGTGCTACTACCAATGCTATAGCTGTTGAATTAAAAACCAAAGCGGCATCCGTTACGGATATGCTAAAGAAATTAGCAGATAAAAAGTTGATTACCTATGTGAAATATCAGGGAGTGAGCTTAACAGAGAAAGGGCGAAAAGTTGCTGTTATTACTGTAAGAAAGCATCGTTTATGGGAAGTCTTTCTGCATGAAAAGCTGGAGTTCAAATGGGATGAGGTGCATGATATTGCGGAACAATTGGAGCATATTCAGTCGGATGTTTTGATGGATAAGCTGGACACTTTTCTTAATTTTCCTACCGTTGACCCGCATGGAGACCCTATTCCCCGCAGGGACGGTACAATCAAAGATGCCAAGCTTAAAGTGTTGTCAGATATTTCAGAGGGGAAATCAGTCATCATGTCGGGTGTAAAGGAACACTCGCCTGTGTTTTTACAGTATCTTGAAAAAACGGGTTTGCTTTTAGGGAAAAAGATTAAGGTGAATGAGATATTGAAATTTGATGGCTCAGTGCAGTTGCAGATAGGCAAAGGCAGTCCGGTACAAATAAGTAAAGAGGTAGCAAAAAATATTTTAGTCGCTGATGCGTGATGAATAACGGAAGAAAATCATTGGCTGAAGTACACGAATCGGTAGAAGTACCGGTGAAAAAGAGTTCTTTTAAAACATTACTGGCTTATATAGGGCCAGCTTATCTGGTAAGTGTGGGGTATATGGATCCGGGTAACTGGGCCACGGATATAGCAGGCGGAAGTGCATTCGGTTATCGCCTCATTTGGGTTTTGCTCATGTCCAATCTGATGGCTTTGTTACTGCAAAGTTTAAGTGCTCGTTTGGGTATAGTGCGCGGGTTAGATTTAGCGCAAGCATCACGTCACACTTATCCGGCATGGGTAAACTACAGTTTATATGGTTTAGCAGAGATTGCTATTGCTGCTACTGATTTAGCGGAGATAATCGGTATGGCTATCGGACTTCATTTGCTGTTTGGTTTTCCTTTGTTATGGGGCGTGTTAATTACCGTGCTTGACTCCTTCATTCTGCTGTTTCTTATTAACAAAGGCATACGGGTTATGGAGGCATTCATTATCTCGCTGGTGAGTATTATCGGTTTTTCTTTTTTACTGGAGATGATGATTGTTCAACCACAGATGTCTGACGTGGTGAAAGGTTTTGTTCCCACCGGCTTGGATGGCAGTGCACTTTACATTGCTATCGGTATTATAGGTGCTACGGTTATGCCACATAATCTCTACCTGCACTCCTCACTGGTACAGTCGCGCAAAATTGAACGAACTCATGAAGGGATTAAACGGGCATTGAAATATAATTTTATTGATTCAACCATTGCGCTTAATCTGGCCTTTTTTGTTAATGCAGCAATACTTGTGTTGGCCGCCACCGCATTTTTTAAAAATGGGTACAATGATGTAGCCGAGATACAGGATGCGCACTTATTGCTGAGCAATATCTTTGGCAGTATGGCACCTGCTTTATTTGCTATTGCACTTATAGCAGCAGGACAAAGTTCTACGATAACCGGTACGCTTGCAGGGCAAATAGTAATGGAGGGTTATCTGGATTTACGCATACGTCCCTGGATTCGCAGAATACTTACCCGGGCCATTGCTATAGTGCCTGCAGTATTCACCATCATATATTTTGGCGAAAATGAGTTGGGAGAATTGCTGGTGTTGAGTCAGGTGGTGTTAAGCTTACAGTTGGGCTTTGCCATTATTCCGCTTATTCATTTTGTAAGTGACAAGGTTCAAATGAAAGAGTTTGTTATCAGTAATAAGGTGAAATTTTCAGCGTGGTTAATTGCCGTAATTATTGTTTCACTGAATATTCATCTGGTTATTGATGAGACCTCCGTTATATTTCATAGTGATATTTCTGTTTTGTGGAAATTATTACTGGCCGGTTGCATGCTTTTTGTCGCACTGCTTCTGGTTTACGTGGTGTTATTTCCATTAATGAAAAAGTATACTCACGATATTACATTACCACATGGTTTTGCAGTAGACATTTCTTCCATCGAACATAAGTCATACAACTGTATTGGTATAGCGCTCGACTTTTCGGGTACCGATAGACAGATGATAGAGCAGGCTACTTCATTAGGAGGTAAATCAGTTCGATATGTATTGATTCACATTGTGGAAACAGCCGGGGCCAGACTATTGGGGAAAGACATACAGGATAAAGAAACGCAGGAAGATGAACGCATATTGGGAAGTTATGCAGAACAAATGACCAAGATGGGTTTTGAAACCATTGCGGTATTGGAATTTGGCAGCCCTGTGGTTAAGATAACAGAGCAGGTAAAAAAATCCGATTGCGATTTGCTCATCATGGGTTCACATGGTCACAAAGGCATAAAAGATATTATCTTTGGCAGCACTGCCGATGAGGTACGACACAAAGTATCTATACCGGTAATGATTGTAAAAGCTGAAACACATGATTAATCCGTTTAAACCCGGAGATAAAAAACAGTACATCAAAAAAGTTACTGAGCAGGACACTGCCAGTTTCGATAGTGGTGAAGTACATCCGGTATATGCTACCTTTGCTTTAGGTCGCGATGCTGAATGGGTTTGCCGGTTGTTTGTACTGGAAATGAAAGAAGTAGATGAAGAGGGGATAGGTACTTTTTTAACGGTACATCATCATTCGCCTGCATTATTAAACAGCGAAGTGATTTTTGAAGCAACCGCAAAAAGCATTAACGGGCATGAAATCATTTGTACTTATACGGCCAAAGTAAATGACAGATTAATTGCCAGCGGTGAACAAGGGCAAAAAATATTAAAAAAGACAAAACTGGAACGTTTGTTTGAGCAACTGAAATGAGTGAAAAGCACAAGGCACTACAATTAAACATTGTAAACAGAAAAGCATCATTTGAATATGCCTTTTTGGCTAAATATACTGCAGGTATTCAGTTGACGGGCACTGAAGTGAAATCAGTGAAGGCAGGTAATGTTAATATTTCAGAGGCCTATTGCGCTTTTGAGTCGGGTGGGTTATTCCTCAAGAATATGCACATATCAGAATTTAAAAGTGGCGGGCACTATAATCATGAGCCGTTAAGAACACGAAAGCTTTTACTTAAAAAGAGTGAGTTGGAGAAAATAAAAGAGCGCATAAAAGAAAAAGGGTTAACCCTTATACCTATTAAAATTTTTCTCTCTGATACAGGATTTATAAAAGCAGAGATTGCCATAGCTAAAGGTAAAAAGTTGTTTGATAAGCGCGAAGATGTGAA
>DATGWX010000384.1:0-2450 GCA_035299275.1 Bacteroidia bacterium | reverse complement strand
TTGGCGTAAGCGGCCAGCGAGAGTTGCCAGTTGTTGTATATGCCGTTTAAATCTTTGAGGTAAGAAGCGGCAGCCTGTGTGGAACGAACAGGATCTTTGCGCTCATCAAGAAACGAATTTATTTTTAATCCGTAGGTGCGGGCCACGTTGTACATCATGCGCCAGTAGCCTGTTGCACCTGTGGGAGCCACCAGTTCATTGTTGGCACCCGAAGCAGCTACTACCAGGTATTTTAATTCGACAGGTAATTTATTGTCGCGCAGAATTTTTTCCATGGACGGAAAAATAACCTGACACTTGCCCAGCAGGTCCGCTGTTTTTTGCGGGTCGCTCAGGTAGTGGTCAATGTGTTTTCTTACCGCATCATTGTAGGTGAGTTCGATGGGTGATTTTAAGGAGCTGAGGCGTTGGGCATATAACTGATCTTCGTTATCGGCTTTAGCCGGAAAGGCTAAAGAGATAAACAGAACAACAAGTAATGCGGAGATAAATTTAATTTGCTTCATGTCTTATTTAAGCGTTCGACATTTTTATGAGCAATTGTGCTCCGGCCAGTAATTGTGCTTCTTCAAAATGACGGCCCATTAACTGCAAACCGAAAGGCATGCCGTTGCTGTGTTTTCCGGTAGGTACAGATATGGCGGGATGTCCGCTGATGTTGGCCTGTACGGTAAATATATCGGCCAGGTACATGGCCACCGGGTTGGCTGATTTTTCACCAATTTTAAAAGCCGGTGTAGGTGTGGTGGGCACCAATAAAAAGTCGTATTGTTCGAGTAGTTTTTCAGTGGCTTTTTTTACAATTTGCCTTGCCTTAAGTCCTTTGGTATAATAGGCATCGTAATGTTCAGCACTCAGTACTAAAGTACCCAGCATAATTCTGCGTTTTACTTCAGCACCAAAACCCTCGCTGCGCGATTTTCTGAATGAGCTTTCCATGTCGGTAGCAGCGGCACTGCGGTAGCCGTAATGCAAGCCCGAAAAACGACCTAAGTTGCTTGATGCTTCAGCGGTAGTGAGCACGTAGTAAATGGGTACTAAATAATCCAGGTAAGGAAAACCGGCCTCTTCTACGGTGTGCCCGTCTTTACGCAGGGCATCAATGGTGGCCAGTGTGTGTTGTTTTATTTCAGGATCTAATCCTTCGCTTTCCACCATTTCTTTCAGGTAGGCAAAGCGGTATTTTTTAGTTGATGATAAACCTGCGGTGTAGGATTCAACGGGTTGACGTGAAGAGGTAGCATCGTGTTCATCTGCTCCGGCAATTACTTCCATCAGCAGGGCCATATCCTCAGCACTTTTGGTGATGGGGCCGATCTGGTCAAATGAGGAAGCGTAAGCAATTAATCCGTAGCGGGAAACTCTTCCGTAGGTTGGTTTAAAACCATACAAGCCGCAAAAGGCAGCAGGTTGGCGAATAGAACCTCCGGTATCAGAACCCAGCGCGGCCAGACACATATCGGCCTGAACCGATACCGCTGCACCACCCGATGAACCACCCGGTACACGGGTATTGTCCAGGTCGTTGAGCACATTGCCGAATGCAGAATTTTCATTGGAAGCACCCATAGCAAACTCATCGCAGTTCACCCGCCCGATAACAATGGCATCCTCTGCGAGTAAGCGTTCAGTAACCGTAGCGGAATACAAAGATTCAAAGTTGCCGAGAATTTTTGAAGAGGCGGTAATCTTGTGTCCTTTGTAACAAATGTTGTCTTTAAGGGAAATAACCATACCGGCCAGTTTGCCCGCAGTACCTTGCTGTATTTTTTGCTGTACGCGTTCCGCCTCTTTCAAAGCTTCTTCGCCAAATACTTCAAGAAATGCATTGAGGTGTTTTTTCTCTTCTATGCGCCCCAAATAGTAGCGCACCAAATCGGGTAACGTAAGTTTGCCCTCCCGGATATCCTCCAGAATGTGTGTTGTACGATTGTATGCTCTCAACTAGTTACTGCTTTAGGTAAAAACTATTTAGCTTCTTCCTTTTTGTCCTTCTCTTTCATTCCTTCTTCAATCTGCGTTTTAACGCTTTTTTTAGCATCGTTAAACTCGCGAACGCCTTGGCCTATGCCGCGCATAAGCTCAGGAATTTTCTTTCCGCCAAACAAAAGAATAATGGCCAAAATGATGAATATCCACTCTCCACCTCCGGGCATACTGATGAGCAATGTATTAAGCAGTTGCATGTGTGTATTTTTTAAGCTGTCAAAGGTACAAATATTCCTGTAAAAACAGCGGTTTAATGTGAACAGGTCAAACTCCCGCTGCTGAGTCAGTTACTTTTTTTGCACCCTAACGCTTGTTATTCTGCTGAGGGTTTTTATTTTAGCTAACCGAAACCACTTTAAACCCATAATGATATGAGCAATTTGAATAGCAGCAACGCCTCTGAAAATGTACAAGAGTTTACTTTTCAGTCCAATTCGCAAGCGAAAAGTTCCGGTAGTTTT
>DATGWX010000383.1:0-3035 GCA_035299275.1 Bacteroidia bacterium | reverse complement strand
TAGTACATTTACAGATCTTAATGCTACTATTTTCACTAACGCCTGTGGTCCATGTATCGGTATGTGGGACAGAGTAGGGGCCGAAAAAGCAGAGAAAAATACCATCATCCACTCGTTTAACCGCAACTTTGCCAAACGTGCAGATGGCAACCCCAACACCTTTGCCTTTGTAGCCTCACCTGAATTGGTAACCGCTATGGCCATTGCCGGAGATTTAACATTTAACCCGTTAACCGATACATTAACTAACGATAAAGGGGAGCAGGTAAAATTAGACGGACCTCATGGTGACGAATTACCTACCCAAGGTTTTGCCGTGGAAGATGCTGGTTTCGTAGCTCCTGCTGCTGACGGAAGTCAGGTGCAGGTAGCTGTATCACCTACCTCAGATCGTTTGCAGTTGTTAGACCCGTTTGCAGCCTGGGAAGGTACCGACCTTAAAGGATTGAAACTGCTCATTAAAGCCAAAGGAAAATGTACTACCGACCATATTTCGATGGCAGGTAAATGGCTCAAGTACCGCGGTCACTTAGATAATATTTCCAACAACTTATTGATAGGTGCAGTAAACGCCTTCAATGAAAAAACCGATAGTGTAAAGAACCAATTGACCGGAGCATACGAAGGTGTACCGGTGGTACAGCGTCAGTACAAAGCGCAAGGTATAGGTTCTTTGGTGGTAGGAGATGAGAATTACGGTGAAGGTTCATCACGTGAGCACGCAGCTATGGAGCCACGTCATTTGGGCGTTCGTGCGGTACTGGTAAAATCATTTGCCCGTATTCACGAAACCAACCTGAAGAAACAAGGTATGTTGGCTTTAACCTTTGCCAACAAAGAAGACTACAACAAAATACTGGAAGACGATACGATTGACATCATCGGATTAAACACCTTTGCACCCGGTAAACAACTGGAGCTGGTGTTAAATCACCAAGATGGTTCAAGCGAAACCATTCAGGTAAATCACACGTACAACGAACAACAAATCGAGTGGTTTAAAGCAGGTGGTGCGCTGAACATTATTCGTGCAAGTGTAGCGAAGTAATTTTTTACTTTCCATATAGGAAAGCGACCCCGCAAGGGTCGCTTTTTTTGTTTGTAACGGATAAAAATTCACTACTTTGCAAGTACTTTCATGAGAACGTTTACGTTTTACACAGGTAAATAGTACAAGTATGAAAACAAATAAACTTATTGCATTTTTTGCCGCTGGTATTTTCTTGTTAACTTCTTGCGAGCGTAGTTTGTCACCACTGGACGATGCTTCCGGCTGGGAAGATGACAATGCACCATCCTATTACGAAAAAGGCATAGCTAAAGCAGAAGGTAAACAGGGAAATGATGTGCTGTGCATTCGTGGTAGGTCTGACGCTGATATTGATGCAACAGATTTTGGTGCCATGATGAAAAATACCCGGGCAGATAAATACAGGGGTAAACGCATCAGGTGTAAAGCATATATAAAAACCAGCGAAGCAAATGAAGGTGCGGGTTTGTGGGTAAGGGTGGAGAATGAGCAGTACCTGCTGGCATTTGATAATACAGATAATCGTATGGTGAAAGGCACTGCTGATTGGCAGGAGAGAGCAATAGTACTGGATGTTCCTGAAGAGGCCACCACCATAGTGTATGGAATTTATTTAACCGGAAAAGGCAAGATGTGGGTTGATGGAGTGGAGTTGGAAGAAGTGAAAAAGCAGGTAGCCGTTACGGGCAAATCCGTGCATGAACCTTTACCGCAACAAAAGGAAAAAATCTGTCTGCGTGGATATGGGTATGTGTTACCGCACAATAAAGTAGCCTACATCCGGCACGTGAGTGACCAAATTCAGAAGAAGTAAGGTTTTACTTCTCCGGTTGAATATTTCGCCTTCGCTTCTGTTCGTTTCATCACCGAACGAAGAACTCAGCTATATCCAAAGTAGCCTATTGTAAACTCCCTAAATTTCTTAAGTTTGTACATGAACCTTACCCAGATTCCGTTTGCGCAAATGATACGTTTGCAGGAAGCCGAAGGAGACTACACCTTTTGTTTACCTGCACATGCAGATTATACCAATCACTTGGGAACAGTGGCGGCAGCAGCACAATTTTCTCTGGCTGAATTTGCCACCGGCCAATGGTTACTTGATACATTTCCTGATTTAGCTGAACATGTCATTCCCATGCTGCGCACATCAGAGGTGAAATTTAAGCTGCCGGCCAAAGGACGGGTAAGGGCAAAAGTTATTGTTCCGCAGGAGAGTGTTACGGCAGTTAGAAATGATCTGCAGGTAAAAAAGAGGGCCTTGTGCTCCATTGCAGTGCAGGTAATCAATGATGAGGAACAGGTGGTAATGAACGGGAATTTTGAATGGATTTTAATGCTGAAATAATATGCTAACTACTGCCTCGTCTCCAACACGAAAACAATTTGCTGATAATGTATTGCTCAAAATATTCATCGCTGTATTTACTGTTTGCTGGATAATCACATTTATCAGAACTCCAGACCGTGCCAATTGGTACACCGAAAATGCCATGACCGTTTTAATATTACTGGTGTTGGGTTTAGGTTACCGCAAATTCAAATTCAGTGATTTGAGTTATACCTTACTTTTTATTTACGGCCTTTTGCACATTTACGGTGCAGAATATACTTATGCAGAGAACCCGCTTGGTTATTGGCTTAAAGACGCTTTGCACTGGGAGCGCAATCACTATGATCGTATTGTTCATTTCAGTTTCGGGTTTTTACTGGCTTACCCCATGCGCGATTATTTTATGAATCATTTTCAATGGCCGGTGTGGGTGTGCTGGGTACTGCCTTGTGAGATTACACTTTCGTTCAGCGGCATGTATGAGTTAATAGAATGGGCCGTTGCCGATTTATTTTTCCCCGCACAGGGAGTGGCTTACTTAGGCACACAAGGCGATATCTGGGATGCGCAAAAAGATATGGGATTGGCTTTTGGAGGTGCCGTGCTTATTATGTTTACCGGCTACCTGTTTAAGCGAGTTAATTCAGATAATTCGCGCATAAAAAAAGCAGA
>DATGWX010000382.1:0-1911 GCA_035299275.1 Bacteroidia bacterium | reverse complement strand
AGTCCGATTTGAAATTTAACATTGGCTTCGTGTGAGAGATTACGGAGGTGTTGCGCCTGTGCTTCATCAAATGCGAAGGGCATATCAATGTATAAGTGACGGGCTGAACGAAGCACTGCCTGAGCTATGTCATAATTATATTGAGGCGAGGAAACAAGAACAGCATCGCTGGCTTTTATTAATTCTTCAGGAGAGTTGAACACCTTATCTTTTTCAGATAAGGCTTGTTTTGCATCACCTGCTGCATAATATCCCACAGGATCAAACCCGTTTATTTTATGCAACCGTTCAGCCAACGTTTTAAATCGTGGTGATGTGGCCACTATACCAACTCTTACCATTTGCGAAGTATTTGAAACAAATTTACCTTAATTTGCCCCCCTGAACAGTACAGTTTATTAACGGAACATGTGGGTATGGCGCATTTTGAGGACAGCTACAAACAACAAGGGCAACGCAAACAATTAGTCAATGAATTGAAGAAGAAAGGCATTCATGATGCCGCTGTATTAGAGGCTATAGGCAAAGTACCCCGGCATATTTTCTTCGATAAAACATTTCATGAGTTCGCTTATAAAGATCAGGCCTTCCCTATTGCTGACGGACAAACTATATCTCATCCTTTCACAGTTGCCTACCAAACTCAACTTTTGCATATTCAAAAGGGAGATAAAGTATTGGAAATAGGAACAGGCTCGGGGTATCAAACCTGCGTTTTGTGTGAAGTGGGTGCTAAGGTGTACACCATTGAACGGCAAACCAACCTGTACCACCAAACCAAATCACTGCTGGGTAAAATGGGCTACAAAGCCACATTTATTCTGGGGGATGGATCAAAAGGATGGCCTTCTTTTGCGCCTTACGACAAAATTATTGTAACTGCCGGGGCTCCTTACATACCACCCACACTGGTGAGTCAATTGGCTACCGGAGGGGTAATGATAATACCTGTGGGTAATGAAAAAACACAAAAGATGGTGAGTGTTATCAAAAAAAGTGATGGCAGCTATGAGCAGGTGGAACTGGATGATTTTCGGTTTGTGCCCTTGATAGGTGATAATGCGTGGTAAATCTCCTTATAAATAAAAAGGCAGCCAATGGCTGCCTTTTTATTTATGCTTAATCAGCGAACTTTATTCTCCAAGATTATACATTACGCCAAGGTTAATGCTTATTTGAGCTATGCTACCACCGGTTACAGCGTATGATTTGTATCCTGCTGATGCATTAAGTCTCAGCATATCGTTTAATGGATACAAAACACCTGCTCTAAAGCCGTAAGCCAATCCGCCTTCTGATGTCTCAATGTCTCCGATTGGAGTAGCAACGGTTACTTTGTTACTAGAATAACCCAACTGCACACCACCGTATGGCATCAAACCTTCTGTTCCGAGAAAATAATCCCCCGATAATAAAACTGGAATAGCGGATATTTTCACTCCACCCAAACCGCTGGCTTTTGCTCCCCACGATTCAAAACCAATCTGACCGCCTACAGCAATGTTTTCCATCATAAACATTCTGAAATCTACATTTGCCCCAAAGCCAGTATTAACACCGGAAGAAAATGTTCCTGAAGGAATACCGACATTGATATTACCACCAACCATTTTTTGGGCACTTGCACTAAAACCAGCAACGCATAATACTGCGATAGCTACTAATTTTTTTGTTGTTTTCATGATATTGTAATTAGGTTAAAAATTTACACATCAAAATTAGGAAATGCGTTACCTACAAAAACATGATTTAAAACAGCCCTTATCAACATTTAAAGCAAAACAAAAGTAAATCAGCATTTTAAAAATAGACACCTGTGCATTTAGTCGCTAAATAGTTGTAAAAAATCTGTGAACTAAACCTGAATTAGTCGTATTCTCTGCGTTTCAACTGTCTTTCCACATCCCTTTC
>DATGWX010000381.1:0-4245 GCA_035299275.1 Bacteroidia bacterium | reverse complement strand
GTATTCCCCTAACTCGGTTCCTGTTAAATAGCCGTCATTGTTGGCATCGGCAAATTTGGACGTAAGTGCCATCACCAATTGTTGCTTAAAGATGCTTTTATCGGGCACAGTTTCATTTTCGTCTCCGCTGGTAATAAACTGTCTTACCGGCATGGATGTTTTATAAGAAATGGCTTCAGGCACTGACCTTGATATGGCGAACAGGTTGCCTGAGAAACAAGCGTCAAATAAAAAAAGTACGTGTTTGGATTGAATACGTTTGGCATAGATTTCAATTTGTGCCATTTCTAAGGCAGCTTTCTGAAATGCTGCAGGATTTTGATTAGGATTAGGTGCATTGGCAGGAACAATATAGCCCAGTTTATCACCGTAAGATGTTTTTATGGTATGACCATGGCCGGCAAAATAAATAACCAGTCGTGCGTTTTCTACCTGTCCGTATTGACTGATAAATTCAGAAAACACTTCATCCATTTGTTCCTTGGAGAGGTTTTCTTTGGTTACCACATTAAAGCCGTGCAATTCAAATGTGGTCTTTACAGCCTCAATGTCATTTTTAACTCCGGGCAGGTCGGGCCAGCCGTTGCTGTAGTCACTTATGCCTATCACCAAAGCATGGCTCTGTTCATAAAGTGTACCTGCAGATGCCCCCATTTTTACCAAAACAGGAGTGAAGCCTCTTTGTTGCCCGTAAGAAAATATGCTAAGTGAAAGAAAGAGTAATATTGGTGAAAATATTCTCATTAGGTAAAGTTTAGTAAACCAAAGTTAACTGAATGCGGGTAAAGTCGCAAATATTTTTTGGAAGACGTTTTTCAGAAATGTTTTAAAGATGCGCCTAAAGCATTTTTTGCATCATGGTTACATCCAGTGTTCTGCCAAACTTAGTACCTACTTCTTTCAGCACGCCAACCAGATTAAACCCGAGTTCCTTGTGCAGGTAAATGCTCTTGTCGTTACCCTCTGTAATGCGTGATAAAACGGTGTGCAGGCCATGCTGCTTTCCTTGTTCCAATACGGCTTTCATCAGTTGTTTACCCAAGCCTTTTCCCTGATGTTCCGGATGAATGTATACAGATATCTCCGCAGTGTTATCGTAGGCACATCTATCGCTCCATCTGGATAGAGAGGCCCATCCGGCCACTTCAGTGCCTGCTAAAGAAACCCACACCGGATATTTGGGGCCATGTTGTTGCAGCCATTCCCGTCTGTTGTCTATAGATTTTTGTTCGGTGTCAAATGTGGCTATTCCGTTTTCAATGGCATCATTGTAAATGGACGTAATGCCTTTTAAGTGTTCTTCGGTAGCCGGTAGCAGTCTATACTGATCAAAAGAGACCATTTATTTCTGCTTCGATTTTGTTGATTACTTCACCTAAATCTTCAGGCTTTTCAGCAAAGTTGATGTTATCGATATCAATAATGAGCAGCTTGCCTTTTTTGTAGGTAGAAATCCAGGCCTCATAACGTTCGTTCAAACGTCTCAGGTAATCCAATCGAATAGAGTCTTCGTAATCTCTTCCGCGTTTTTGAATATTGTTGACCAATGTAGGAATGGAAGCGCGCAGGTAAATCAATAAATCAGGGCCTTTGATAAACTTATTCATCAGTTCAAACAAGCGGGTGTAGTTATCAAAATCGCGGGTGCTCATTAAGCCCATAGCATGCAGGTTGGGAGCGAAAATATAAGCATCTTCATAAATGGTGCGGTCCTGAATAATCGTTTTTTTACCCTCTCTTATTTTGGTAACCGTGCTGAAACGGCTGTTCAGAAAATAAATCTGCAGGTTGAATGACCAACGTTGCATATCCTCATAAAAGTCGCTGATATAAGGGTTGTCTTCTACATCTTCGTAATGAGGTTCCCATCCGTAGTGTTTGGCTAAAAGGGAAGTTAATGTGGTTTTTCCTGATCCGATATTTCCGGCTATGGCTATGTGCATAAGAACAAATAAAAAAGTTTAAACTGAAAATGAAAAATGAAATACGTTTTTGTGTATAAATACTTAGCGTGTCGCTCGCAATCCGATAGCTGTTCTTACCTGTTGCATAGTGATTTCTGCGTTTGCACGGGCTTTTTCAGCACCTTCAAGGGCAATTTTGTTCAGCAGGTCATCATTCTCCCGTATACTGGAAATTTTCTCCCTCACAGGGGTAAGGAAGTTAATCATGTCCTCTGCCAGTTGTTTTTTCATGTCACCGTAGCGAATGCTGCAATCGGCATGGGTTTGTATGAAGTGTTTCAATGTATCAGGAGCAGAAACCAGTTTCATCAAATCGAACAGATTTTGAACGGCAGGAGCCGGTATGCTGTTCATTTCGGTAGGGCCAGCATTAGTTACCGCTTTTAATACTTTTTTGCGAATCTGTTCGGGGGTATCAATCAGGTTCACCACATTGTTGTCTCCATCACTTTTGCTCATTTTGCCACCTCCTTGTAAACCCGGAACTTTTACCAATTGGCTGCCGTAATTGAAAGCATGGGGTTCAGGGAAAATATCTGTGTTGTATATGCGGTTAAAGCGATTGCCAAAGGTGCGGGCCATTTCCAGGTGCTGTTCCTGGTCTTTTCCAACGGGTACTTTAGCGGCCTTGTGAATGATAATGTCTGCAGCCATCAGAACTGGATAGGTGAGTAAGCCGGCATTGATGTTATTGGGTTGTGTGCGGGCCTTTTCTTTAAAAGAAGCCACGCGTTCCAGCTCTCCTAAATACGCATGCATGTTGAGTAGCATGTACAACTCAGGTATTTGGGTTAAATCGCTTTGAATGTATATGGTACAAGCCTCGGGGTTAATTCCGCAGGCAATGTATTCAGCCAAAACCTGCTTTACATTGCTTTGTAAATCTTTCGGGTCAGGGTGGGTGGTGAGCGAGTGGTAATCAGCAATAAAGAAGTAGCAATCATATTCGTATTGCATTTTTACAAAATTGGTAACTGCCCCAAGGTAGTTGCCCAGATGTAAATTTCCGGTAGGCCGTATACCGCTTACGACTATTTCTTTCGGTTGACTCATTTGCTGCGAAGATAAGAAATGGCTGGCTTAGTGGCTAATCCAATAGCCGTATATTTGCCAATTTGCAATTTTAAAGGTTATTACAGAATCGGCATGCGTTTTCAGGTCATATCCCACCGATTTAAAAGCTCCTTCGGAATCTTCTTCTCCGGCCTCACTTAAAATGAGCTGAGGTTTTGGGTGCTGAAGTAACACCTGTTGATTGCCATAATTGTTCACGCAGTAGCGACTGTATACTTCGCTTTTCCAGCAACAAACCGAAGCCCAATTGCCCACGACACTTGTGTTGTTTTTCTTTAGGGTTTGCGCAAAATAGTCGTTTATAGTTTTGATTTGAAAACTCCGTTCAGAAAATGACCGGATGTAATGGGACATTCCTATACCAAACAACACCATAATGCTGCCTGCAAGTGTGAACCTGTGCAATTGATTGATGGGTTGTAGCTCTTTACAAAGTACTACGAACAGTAACGTATTAACCACTATGGTACTGATGAGGTAACGACTTGGTAAATACACATTCACCAATTTTAACAACTCAAATGCCATCCACACGAGGCAAAAAAGTACAAACGGAAGGTTATGTAGAGTAAGTTTTCTCTTAACCATTAGCATAAGCCAAACTGCTGCCAACACTACATTCACGTAAAATAAGTACACACTGTATCCTATAAAAGAATCTTGTTTGACTACCCTATGAGTCATGGTGATTCGTTGCCATAAATCATGCAGATTATTGTCGAGCTTTAATTCGCTTTGAATGGTAAATATTTTAGTTAAAAATGTTTGATGAGGTAAGTACCATGCAAAGTAAAACAACAAAGCAGTTATGAATCCGGTTGCGATGGATAACAACCACATTTTCTTTAAAAAGGAGCGTTGCTGAGGTAAGGTAAAATAAAGTATGCTGCAGACTACCGGCAAAATTCCCATCACATACACAAATGATATTTTTGTGAATATGGCCATAACTAAAAACACGTTGGCCGCCACAGCTGATGATAGTTTTTGTTTTTGAATACTCTTATGGAAAAAGGTTAAGGCCAGCAGTAAAAAACAGGTTGCCGGAATTTCAGTCATGGCCAGGTGACTATAATGAAATACCACAGGATTAAATAACAGGCAAAGCAATAATGGACCCGTGAGTTTTTCCAATAACCGGTGTTGAGCAATCACTAAGCAAGTAGCCACTACCAGAAGCAGAATAGTGAAGCGGGCTCCCAGCCAA
>DATGWX010000380.1:0-5565 GCA_035299275.1 Bacteroidia bacterium | reverse complement strand
TAAACAAAAAAATAATTAGTGTAGAAGTTTATTCGATATGCTTGTTCCTGTTTTTAGTTAATTGATTGCGGATAATGTTATTTGATGTTGTAAAATTAATACAAAATTTTGAAAAAGCAAATTCACAATTAAAAATTAATCAAAAAAGTAGCGCGCCTCTATTTTCATCGTATTCACTCTTGCGGTATGAACATAGTTTTCCGTTATTACCACAGCTGTACCTGTATTAAGGTACCGTGAAGCATATATCTTCATGTTGTCGCCTAAAACATGGTTGTAGCTTATACCGTATTGAATACTGTTCTTTTTGAAATTCTTTTCAGCCATCATGCCAATGTTTAATGAAGCTATGTTTCTGAAAATATCTACTTTTAATACCCGATCAACCTCAAAAGGGAAAAACGGCTTAAATGAATTTGAAAAAACTCTGTCTCTGTTCAACATCACATCAAACGAGGTTCCTGCAAGCAAAGAGATGCCTGTTTTCGTTAGCTCTGATGTCCATAACTTACAGGCTATTCTTATTGGAAAAGAAAGCGATGTGAGTGCAGCACTTTTTTTACTGTACTGCCCAACTAAGCTATTATCACCTAAACGTTTGTGATCAAAAACACGATGCTGCACCGAAACTCCTGTAATAATGGAATAACGGGGTGTAATAATACGCTGCAACAATATACCCGCTTCAATGCCATGCTTCATGTTTAAATTAGGATACTCACTGTTGTAGTAGTGTAATTGCGCCACATCTTCCCAACGGGGTTCAACCATATAAGATAAACTCAACCCAAAACGGGTACTGCCCTGAGCCATAACTTGGATAACAATAGAAAATGCAAAAAGTATAAGTATTAGTTTTTTCATGAACAATTTTAAAAAAATTGCGGATTAAAAACAAAAAATGAACGCATTGAAACAATACTTCTGGTGAAATGTAATGGTATATTGCAGCACTATTTATGAGTACTAAAAGGGAACAGGTTATATTGATCAAAGGGGCACGCATGCACAACCTCAAAAATGTGGATGTAAGTATTCCCCGCAATAAGTTGGTAGTTGTTACAGGTGTTTCGGGCTCAGGCAAATCATCGCTGGTGTTTGATACCCTGTATGCCGAAGGGCAACGCAGGTACGTAGAAAGTCTCTCCGCTTACGCACGTCAATTTATGGGGCGCATGAACAAGCCCGATGTGGATTTCATTAAAGGCATTGCTCCGGCCATTGCCATTGAACAAAAAGTAAACACGCGTAATCCGCGAAGTACAGTAGCCACCACTACGGAGATTTACGACTACATGAAGCTGCTGTTTGCCCGGGCTGGTCGCACCTATTCGCCTGAGTCAGGCATGGAAGTAAAAAGCCACTCGGTTGAAGATGTGGTGAACTACATCAACCAACATGCGGATGACACCAAGGTTTTTCTGATGGTGGCCCTGCATCACCTCAAGGATAAAAAAGAACTGAAAAAAGAACTGGAAATTCTGTTGCAAAAAGGTTTTTCCCGAATGAATGCCAATGGCGATGTTGTGCGATTAGAAGAATTTATTGCTGACGGAATGGATGCCTGGCTCAAACAAAAAGGCGATAAAACCTTGTTTCTGCTGGTTGACCGTTTTACCGTAAACAAAACAGATGAGGACCACAACAACCGTATTGCTGATTCGGTACAAACTACTTTTCAGGAAGGCAACGGAGAATGTTTGGTTGAAACCGTTGACGAAAAAGATAAACGCCAACTGCAACAATTCTCCAACAAGTTTGAACTGGACGGACAACTTTTTGAGCGACCTACCGTTAATTTTTTCAGCTTTAATAATCCTTACGGAGCATGCAAAACCTGCGAAGGTTTTGGTTCTGTTATAGGCATTGATGAAGACCTGGTGGTGCCCGATAAAAGTTTATCTGTTTATGAAGATGCCATTGCCCCCTGGAAAGGTGAAAAAATGAGTGAGTGGAAAGATCACTTTATCAAATATGCCCGCAAAGCTGATTTCCCTATACACCGCCCCTACTATGAACTTAACAAAACACAGAAAGATATTTTGTGGCGGGGTAACAAGGAATGGGAAGGTATAAACGGTTTCTTTAAATTTTTAGAAGGACAAACCTATAAAATTCAGTACCGTGTAATGCTGGCCCGCTACAGGGGCAAAACAACCTGTCCTGATTGTATGGGTACGCGCTTACGAACCGATGCCAACTACGTTAAACTTGCTGACACACGTTTTAAGAAAAGTGAAAACTACCGTTGCCTGAGCGAACTGATGCTGATGAGTGTGAGTGATGCACGCGTGTTTTTCAATGAACTGAAATTGAACCAACACGACCAAAGCATTGCTGAACGTATATTGACCGAAATACGCAACCGCCTCAATTACCTCGAACATGTGGGGCTGGGTTATTTAAGTCTGAACCGCTTGAGCAACTCCCTCTCGGGTGGTGAAACACAACGCATCAACTTAGCCACCTCTTTGGGAAGTAGTCTGGTAGGGTCAATGTATATACTGGATGAGCCCAGCATTGGGCTGCACAGTCGCGATACACAAAAACTCATCACAGTTTTAAAACAACTGCGTGATGTAGGCAACACCGTAATTGTGGTGGAGCACGATGAAGAAATTATGCAGGTGGCTGATCACATCATTGACATTGGCCCCTTGGCCGGCATACACGGAGGAGAGATTATTGCTGAAGGTACTTTGGATGAACTGAAGAAAGATAAAAACAGTTTAACCGGGCAATACCTCTCTCAACGTATGGAGATTCCTGTACCAACCAAACGCAGAAAATGGAATGAGTTTGTAGAGATTACCGGAGCACGCCAGAACAACCTGAAAAATGTAAGTGTGAAATTCCCTCTACACGTAATGACGGTGGTAACCGGTGTAAGCGGAAGCGGTAAAACCACTCTGGTAAAAAACATCCTCTACCCTGCCCTGCAAAAACACACAGGCAACTATGCCGGTGAAAAAACAGGTGCATTTGATAAACTACAGGGCCAACTTAAAAACATTAAACAGGTAGAACTGGTGGACCAAAACCCCATTGGTAAAAGTTCGCGAAGTAACCCTGTTACTTACATTAAAGCCTACGACAGCATACGCGATTTATTCTCTCAGCAACCGCTCTCCAAAAACCGGGCTTTTAAACCGCAGCACTTTAGCTTTAATGTGGAGGGCGGTCGTTGTGAAACCTGCCAGGGCGAGGGCGAAGTAACCGTTGAAATGCAGTTTATGGCCGATATCCATTTGCTTTGCGAAGACTGTAAAGGGCAACGTTTTAAAGACGAGGTACTGGAAGTGAAATACCACAACAAAAACATCAGTGAGGTATTGCGGTTAAGTGTGGAAGAAGCACTGGAATTTTTTAAAGATGAAAAAAGCATTGTCAATAAAATAAAACCATTGAACGATGTAGGTTTGGGTTACGTGCAACTTGGACAAAGCAGCAGCACCTTAAGCGGTGGCGAAGCGCAACGCATTAAACTGGCTTCTTTCTTAGGCAAAAGCAGCAACAGTGGTAAGGAACACATTCTTTTCATTTTTGACGAACCTACTACCGGCCTGCACTTCCACGATATTCAAAAACTGATGTTGTCTTTTAATGCGCTGATTGAACAAGGCAACAGCGTATTGATTATTGAGCACAACATGGAGGTAATTAAATGTGCCGACTGGATCATTGACTTAGGCCCTGAAGGTGGCGATGCTGGCGGACAACTGGTGTTTGCCGGCTTACCGGAAGATTTGGTGAAAGAGAAAAAAAGCTACACAGGAAAGTATTTGAAAGAGAAACTCTAGTAGGATACCTTGATAATTGGATATTGGTTGATTGGTTAAAGGGAAATAGAGATTCGAAATAGGAGTAGAATCGCAACTTTCCGTCTTTCAGATGTAGCATCTGAAAGCAAGAAAGACTGACACGCACATTCTTTGAGTGACTTCCCTTACTGGGATGAAAGTAGCAATCCCAGCTATTAGTTGTGTAACTACGCTTGACTTTTTTGATGCTTGTAGCTACCCCAACTGACCAAAATCACCTTTTTAACCAACCATTATCATACCTGGGGTCAAAACCAGCGGGTAAATTTGTATCCATTAATTTTTACAGTTATGCGATTTTATAATCTAGTCGGTTTCACTTTATTGTTTTTGCTGGTACTGAACGGGTGTAAAAAAAATGACCCACAAGATGGAGAGGACCCTACACTCCCTGCACCCAAAATATGGGAAACCGTAGGCAACGTAAACATCAACCAGATTGTAACTACACTTTGTTCAGACCCACAGGGAAACATTTATGCTGCTGGATTTACGGATAACAATGATAAATATTATGTACTCAAATGGGATGGTAAAAAATGGAGCACCCTGGAAGGCTTACGAACCAACTACTGTATTTACCATTTGAGCAGCGACAAAAGTGGTAATATATACGCTTCCGGATCGGTAGGCGATGCGGCTGACACCTACTATTACATTGCTAAATGGGACGGTACGACTTGGACTGACATGGGTATTCACAGTCCTTTTGCCTCTCACATTTACAGCACAACTGATAAAAACGGTAATTTATATGCAGCAGTACCAAACAACTTTGGGCAATCTTTTGTGTACGCCCATACCGGAGGCACTTCATGGAACAACTTGGGCAGTCTGGCCCCCGATGAATTCATAGGTACCATTTCAGCTGATGGAAACGGAAAAATATATGAAGTATTAAATCGAGGTTCCCTCGATTATCCGATAGTGGCCATGTTTAGTAACGGCATTTGGAGCGAACTGCCACGCATTACCAGTGATGTAAATAATCAAATGTTTACATCCTGTACTGATTTGCAAGGCAACCTATATGTTGGCGGTGATCTGTATGATAAAACAACCAAAAAGTTTTTTGTAGGGAAATGGGATGGCTCTCAATGGATACGCATGAGCGGCTTGAATGGCAACGTACAATCGGTTTGTACTGATCCGATGGGAAACATTTATGCAGCAGGTAGCCTGAGCTTCAACGGGGGTGGAAATGGTTTTGATGTGGTGAAATGGGACGGAAAAAAGTGGGTGGCACTTGGTGCCATTGGTTCCAAAATCAATATTCACGCACTTTGCTCTGATCCTGTAGGGAATATTTATGCCGAAGGAACATTTACCAGCAACTATATTAACCAAATTAAGGTGTGCAAAAAATAGACCTTAAAATGAATACCTCCAATGCTTCATTTCAGGTGTTTTGAAACTACTCCTTGTTCATTGAAATGTCCACAATTCAATAAACATCCTCTCTAGCTATAGTTCGTGACTCACGAACCATAGCTAAGCCTTAGCGTGCCTCTCACTCCTCATAAAACTCCCTCAGAGCACCAAAGTACATACCTGTCCAGCCGTCCTGAATATTTTGAAAGTCTTCATCAGGAATATTGGTTTGGTGCAGCTCAATTGAGGTTTGCCCGTTATCTGTTTTATGCAACTTAAGGGTAACAATGGATTGCTCCGGACGGTCGCCAAAGTACCACTCCTGCACTATCTTTTTGCTCTCTTCAAACTCCAGGTTTTTACCGCAGATATT
>DATGWX010000379.1:0-3921 GCA_035299275.1 Bacteroidia bacterium | reverse complement strand
GGCAGGCCGTTGTTATCGTAATTGTTGCTTTTGTTTTGATAGGAGTTTTATTTAGTGTAATTAAATCAGAATTGTCTCCTTTGGACGATCGCAGTGTAATGCGTGTAACGGCTTCAGCACCTGAAGGGGTGTCATACGAGTACATGGATCACTACATGAACAAGATGACGAGGTATGCCCTTGATTCCATTCCGGAGAAAACGATTATTCTCACCGTAACTGCTCCCGGATTTACCGGTAGTGGTGCCGTAAATACGGGCTTTATGCGGGTGGTTCTGGTTGACCCTACTGAACGCAGTCGTTCGCAAAATGAGATTGCACAACAGTTGCAAAAAGCTGTAGGACGCATGCAGGAAGGAAAAGGATTTGTGATACAGGATCAAACCATAAGTGCAGGTGGTGGTCCGCGCATTGGTTTGCCGGTACAGTTTATTCTGCAAAATCAGGATTTTGAAAAACTGCGCGAATATCTGCCTCAGTTTATGGAAGCGGTAGCTAAACATCCCGTGTTTCAGGGTAATGATGCCAACCTTAAATTTAATAAACCCGAGTTGGTCATTACCATTGACCGCGATAAAGCGAAAGCCTTGGATGTTTCAGTGATGGATATTGCACAAACTCTGCAGTTGGCCTATAGCGGGGTGCGTTACAATTACTTTAACATGAAGGGTAAGCAGTACCAGGTTATCGGGCAAATGGACAGAGCCAACCGCGATGAGCCTATGGATTTAACTTCCATGTATGTGCGCAATACAAAAGGGAATCTTATACAATTAGATAACGTGGTGCAAGTGGCTGAACAAACCAGTCCGCCACAATTGTATCATTACAACAGGTATAAATCGGCAACCGTTTCAGCGGGTTTAGCTCCGGGTAAAACCATTGGTGACGGGGTAAAGGCTATGCAGGAAATTGCCGATAAAGTTTTAGACGATTCGTTCAGTACAGAACTTTCCGGTCCTTCGAGAGATTTTGCCGAGAGTTCTTCCAATACCACTTTCGCATTTCTGCTGGCACTCGTTTTAATTTATCTGGTACTCGCAGCACAGTTTGAAAGTTTCATTGACCCGTTCATTATTATGATTACCGTGCCGCTGGCGTTTGCCGGTGCCTTATTGGCTTTGTGGTACTTTGATCAAACCATCAACATTTTTTCGCAAATAGGTATCATCATGCTCATTGGCCTGGTAACCAAAAACGGAATTCTGATTGTGGAGTTTGCCAACCACAAACGAGCAGAAGGGTTTAATGCTACTGAGGCAGCCACAGCGGCAGCAGTTTCACGGTTGCGTCCGATATTGATGACCAGTCTCGCTACTTCGTTAGGTGCCTTACCCATTGCGCTGGCACTGGGTGCTGCAGCCAGCAGCCGCATGCCCATGGGTATTGCCATTGTAGGCGGATTACTTTTCTCTACCTTCTTAACCTTGTATGTGGTGCCGGCTGTTTATTCTTATTTGTCGCGCAGAAAAAAGAAAGGAGCACTGGAATGAAAAAAATACTTCTGCTCATTTTAGTGGTAAAATTTACCTCATCTTTAGCGCAGGTACTCACAGCTGAGGAAGCAATAAAATTGGCCCTGCAAAATAATTTTGATATTCAACTGGCGCGTAACTCAGCAGATGTGGCTGCTAATAATAATAGTGTAGGCAATGCGGGTATGTTGCCGCAAGTGAATGCCAACGGTGCTTTGGGAGGCAGCAATACTGCACTTAACCAAACACTCGCTGACGGACGTAATACGGAACGCAACGGTGTTATAACCAATACGGCCAATGCCGGTGTACAACTCAGCTGGACTTTGTTTGACGGCATGGGCATGTTTATTAACCGCACCCGTTTAAATCAATTGAATGCTGCAGGTGAACAAGCTTATCGCATTCAGGTGGAACAAACCCTGCAGGAAGTGCTCACTGCTTATTACAATTTAGTGCGCCAGCAATACGTGGTAAAAGTAAATGAACAAAACTTAAAACTTTCGGATGAACGGGTTCGTTTGGCAGGCAACCGGTACGAAGTAGGTACAGGCTCCAAACTGGATTACCTGCAATCAAAAGTGGACCGCAACAACGATAAAACTTTATTGATTCAATTGCAGCAGGCTCTCGAAACTTCCAAGATACAGCTGAATCAGTTGTTGGCCCGTGAGGTAAGAACCACCTTTAAAGTGGCCGACTCATTGGAGGTGGATTCCACACTCAGTTATGACAACCTGTTTAAAGATGTGCAAAGCAAAAACAGTGTTCTTAAATTCACCGACCTGCAACGCAGTGTGGCCTTGCAGGATTTGCGACTGGTGCGTGCACAACAAATGCCTTCGTTAAACTTTAACTCAGGCTACACGTATAACCGCAGCAAAACCACTGCAGGTTTTTTGTTGCTCAACCAAAACAACGGACTCAACTTCGGGCTGAATGCCAGTGTGCCGCTGTTTGCCGGTTTTAACATGAAACGGCAATACCAGAATGCTAAACTCAATCTGCGCTCGGCTGAGTTGCTTAATCAGAAACAACAATTGGAAGTACAGGCACAACTTAATACCGTGTATGTGCAATACTCCCGCAACAAAGAACTACTCGCCCTGCAACGCGAAAATGTAGTAACAGCAAAGTTGGCTATGGAAGTAGCTATGGACAGATTCAGAATAGGCACCGCCAATTTACTGGAAGTTAAAAATGCCCAGCAAAACCTGCTTAATGCTGAGAACAGGATGATTGAGGTAATCCTGCAAATCAAACAATCAGAAGTGCAGTTGTTGCGCTTGAGCGGCAATCTGGTGAAAGGGAATTAATTCTTTGGGTTAGTTGATGAGGACGTCAACCACGTACAAAAAAGTGTTTTACGCTTTATCCTTACTCATTCCGCTTTCCATTCACCGCCATTTTTTTTGCGGTAGGCAATGCGGGTACGCGCTTTTTGCAGTTGGCGTTGTATCATCAACTCGGCAATCATACTGGGTATTTCGTGGGGAGTATATTCATCAAACACCCGTTTAACATTATTCTCGTGCACATCAATGCGGTACAATATGGCCAGCAGGCGGTGAAAGTCATGCTGCATTAAGTCGGCTATTTTTGCTGAGAGCCAGTCGCGCAATTGCTCGTGTGTAAAGTGTTCTTTGAGTTCAATATCGGTAGAGATATTTTCTTTCTGCAATTCAGTTTGCAACAATTTTAGCGACTCTTCCAGTTCTTCGTTCATAAGCTCTTTTTAATTTGCATAAACAGTTCCTGTAAGTCGGGCTGTTGTTTATAGGTAGTGTTGTTTTTTTGCAACTGTTCTTTCAGGTGCGTAATGCGTGTATCGGGCAACGGGTGTGTGCTGAAAAATTCAGGAGCCTGATGTTCAATTTTCTTAAATTTTTCAAACAAGGTAATCATACCTTGAGGCGAAATGTGCTTTTCCCGCAGCAAAGTAAAACCGTGTGTATCGGCTTCTTCTTCCAGTGTTCTGCTGAAGTGCAGCTGTTTTAACTGAGCCGCATTATGTAATACAAAATCACCCAAAGCATCGTTTCCGCCAAAAATCACCGAAAGCAAAACCGTAACAGACATTTGGCTCACAATGTTGCGTGTACTGTGGCGCAGGGCTACGTGCGAGTATTCATGTGCCAGCAAACCCGCCAGTTCTTCATAGCTCTCCATACTGCGCAAAATGGAATCGTAGACAATGATATGTCCGCCCGGCATAGCAAAAGCATTGAGTTCGTTTTGTTTTACTACATCAACTTTAACAGGATAAACCGAGGTATCAACAAAATGGTGAATAAAGGCGGTAAGCGCTTTTCCGGCTTCGGCATTCACTTCATATTCCTTAATGGTGGAGGCATACATGGTTTCGCCCAGTTCAATTTCATATTCTACCGGAATGGCCTCTACTACTTTTTTGCCGGCATAAGGCAGCAGCACCCACCACACCAAT
>DATGWX010000378.1:0-4578 GCA_035299275.1 Bacteroidia bacterium | reverse complement strand
GAGGGCCATCATCCGTTTATTCTTTCAGGCGACCACTCCAGCGCAGGGGGCACCATCGCGGGTATACGCAATGCTTATCCCGATAAAAAAATAGGAGTCATCTGGATTGACGCCCATGCTGATTTGCATACTCCGTACACCACACCATCAGGCAATTTGCACGGTATGCCTTTGGCCACGGCTTTGGGTATAGATAATCAGGAGGACCGGGTAAACAATCCTTCACAATTTGAAATTGATGCTTGGGAAAAGTTAAAGCATGCAGGCAGCAAGGGCATATGCCCCAAAATAATGCCTCAGGATTTAGTGTTTATTGACATTCGCGATTTGGAACAGCAGGAGTGGAACGTGATGCAACGCATGGGTATTAAACACTTCTCGCCACCTAAGCGCAAAGAGCTGGGCATAGCCAATGTGGTGGAAGAAACCATGCGTTATTTCAAAGATCACGATTACGTATATGTAAGCTTTGATGCTGATTCGCTTGATATCAATGTATCTAAAGGAACAGGCACTCCGGTACCGGGTGGTTTGAGTGTGGATGACGCCATGTACATCTGGAAATTCCTGTTCAATTGGGAAAAAACCATTGCTTTTGAGGTAACAGAAATTAACCCTCTGCTCGACCGCGAGAACATGATGGCTGAATCAGTGCTGGAGATTATACGGCAGGCGATTTATTGATACTTCCAAAAGATACAATAGTTTGATTGAATGTTTTGTCAGTTGCTACAATTGACAGGTGATTTTTATATTCAAAAGAAACTTCTGCACACCTTTTTGTACATAAGTTTTAGGTCGGTTTTTAGGCTCAGCAAGGGTTAAACTGTACTTTCGCAAAGTTAGAGGAGCCCTATTTTATGAGTGACGAGTTAGACAACATTCCTAACGACAACGGATCAGAAACACATGATAACGACAGCCATCTGCACGATGTGAAGTCGGTTTCAGGCATGTACCAGGATTGGTTTCTGGATTATGCTTCGTATGTAATTCTGGAACGAGCCGTGCCCGCCATTGAAGATGGTTTAAAGCCGGTACAGCGCAGAATTTTGCATGCCATGCGTGAGATTGATGACGGCCGTTTTAACAAGGTGGCCAACGTTATTGGTCAAACCATGCAGTACCACCCGCACGGTGATGCCGCTATTGGTGAGGCCATGGTTAATCTGGGGCAAAAAGAACTGTTGATTGAAACCCAGGGAAACTGGGGCGATGTACGCACAGGTGACTCAGCCGCTGCACCCCGTTACATTGAGGCCCGCTTGTCTAAGTTCGCCCTGGAGGTGGCTTTTAACCCTCAAACTACAGTTTGGCAAACTTCTTATGATGGCCGTAAACGCGAACCGGTAAATCTGCCCATGAAGTTCCCTTTACTTTTGGCACAAGGAGTAGAAGGTATTGCGGTGGGTTTGGCTACAAAAATTTTGCCCCACAATTTTATTGAGTTGTGTAAGGCTTCCATTGATATTCTGAAAGAGAAAAAAATACGTCTGTACCCCGATTTTATGATGGGAGGTATGATTGACGTTAGCAACTACAACGATGGTTTGCGTGGTGGTAAAGTGCGGGTGAGGGCCAAAATTGAGGAGTTCGACAAAAAGACCCTGTTGATTAAAGATATTCCTTATGGAACAACTACCACTCAGTTGATTGATTCCATTATCAAAGCCAACGACAGTGGTAAAATAAAAATCAAAAAGGTGGTGGACAATACTGCCAAACACGTGGAGATTCAAATTCAATTGGCTCCCGGTGTTTCACCTGATATTACTATTGATGCCCTGTATGCCTTTACGGATTGTGAGGTATCCATTTCGCCCAATGCTTGTTTGATTATCAGCGATAAACCACACTTTATCGGGGTAAGTGAAATTCTTAAAATCAATACTGAACAAACGCGTCAGTTGCTTAAAAGGGAGCTGCTCATTCGGTTAAATGAACTGGAAGAAGAATGGCACTTCAGCTCATTGGAGAAGCTCTTTATTGAGAAGCGTATTTACCGCGATATTGAGGAATGCGAGACCTGGGAAGCTGTTTTGGAAACCATTGACAAAGGGCTGAAACCATATAAGAAGCTATTCCGCAGGGAAATTACCCGCGATGATGTAATCGGGCTCACTGAAATCAAGATTAAACGCATTTCTAAGTTTGATGCCTTTAAGGCCGATGAGCATATCAAAGGAGTGGAGAAGGAAATGGAAGAAGTACATTACAACATTGAGTACCTTACCGATTATACCATTGCCTACTTCGAAAACCTGATTAAGAAATACGGTAAAGGCCGAGAGCGCCATACAGAAATTCGCACGTTTGACGCTATACAGGCCAAGCAGGTAGCTGCTGCCAATGTTAAGTTGTACGTAAACCGGGCTGAAGGTTTTATAGGAACCACCTTGAAGAAAGACGAGTTCTTGTGTGATTGCTCTGACCTGGATGATATTATCATCTTCCGCAGAGACGGTAAATACATGGTAACTAAGGTGGCCGAGAAAACCTTTGTAGGTAAAGACATTATTCACGCGGGAGTTTTTCATAAAAGTGATGAACGCATGGCCTACAACGTAATTTACGATGATGGCAAAACCCGTTACTGTTTTGCCAAACGATTTAATGTGCTGGGTGTAACCCGCGATAAGGAATACGACCTTACGCAAGGCAACAAAAACAGCAAAATAGTCTACTTTACTGCCAACCAGAATTCTGAATCAGAGATTGTTACGGTTACTTTGCACCCCAGCAGTAAGGCCCGTAAACAGGTGTTTGACTTTGACTTTGGGGCACTGGCCATTAAGAGCCGCAGTGTGCAGGGCAATTTGTTGTGCAAGTACCTGGTAAAAACGGTTAAACTGAAGGAAAAAGGAAGCTCTACGCTGGGTGGACGTAAGATATGGTACGATGAAATTACCGGCAGGCTTAATACAGACGAGCGAGGTATCTTCCTGGGTACCTTTGACGGAGACGATGCTATTCTGGTGATTTACAGAGACGGTTCCTATGAGCTCACCAACTTTGACCTCACCAACCGTTATGAACCGAATGAGATTTACCTGCTGGAGAAATTTAAACCCTCACGACCTATTTCAGCGGTTCATACTGATGGTAAAGTGCATTATGTAAAGCGTTTCATGATTGAAACCACCACACTCAACAAGAAATTTATCTTTATTGGCGAGGAAAGAGGATGTAAGCTCATTTTTGCCACTACCTACAAAGAACCTTTGGTAAAAGTACTCATTGGTAAGAAAAAGGCTGATGCCAAAGTGCAGGATATTAAGCTGCATGAGTTCATTGAAGTGAAGGGGTGGAAGTCAATTGGTAATAAGTTG
The DNA here is from genome assembly GCA_035299275.1 of Bacteroidia bacterium. Lineage (GTDB taxonomy): Bacteria > Bacteroidota > Bacteroidia > UKL13-3 > UKL13-3 > JAGPCK01. The sequence continues at coordinate 1,249 of DATGWX010000378.1, read as the reverse complement.
GCTGATAAAGACTTGTTCAGTGTTACCTTATTGAATACTGAAGACAATATGGAAGAGGATGAAACGCGCATAGCACCACCTACAGCTACCACTATTCCATTAATGGACGTACCGTTGAGCAAAGAGAAAAAGGAAATAAAATCTTTGGTAGAAGTAATGGTAACCAACCCCGAAGCAGTGGAAAAGGCTGACAAAAGCGGATTGAAAAACTTTAAAAAACCCAGTAAAAAGGATCAATCTAAACTGTTTTAGCACCCCGCTATGTCTAAACATTTAATTCTGTTGCATGGGGCCTTGGCTCAAAAACACCAGTTTGATGATTTATTGCCCTTGCTCCATTGTGGTGAGGTATTGCCCTTAGACTTCCCCGGTCATGGAGATTTGTCTTTCGCAGACGATACCATTTTCAACCTTCCTGTATTGGCTGAATACGTGTTATCCGTGATGGATAAAAACGAAATACTGCAGGCCGATTTGATGGGTTACAGCATGGGTGGTTATGTAGCTATGTATTTGGTTAACAAATTTCCTGATAGATTTACCGGAATACTTACTTTAGCTACAAAATACCGTTGGAACCCCGAAATTGCTTTGCAGGAAACAGCCCGTCTAAATCCTGAGGTGTTGGCTGAAAAGGTACCGGCTTTTGTGGCTCAGTTGCAAACTCTACACCCGCATACTGATTGGGAATTACTACTGAACAAAACGGCAGCATTCATGAATGATTTGGGCCAAATGGATTATTTGCATCCAGATAAGTTGAGACGGCAATCTGTGAAATCTTGCATAGCGGTGGGAGACAGGGATAAAATGGTTACCTTGGATGAAACCCTTCAGGTATTCAAAGCCTTGCCTGATGCCCAGTTGGCTGTTTTGCCTGATACACCTCATCCGTTTGAACGAATGAATATGAGCAAGGTAGCCCAACTGGCGAATGCGTTTTTTGGCTAGTTTAGCCGTATCTTGCAGCAAATATTTTAGCACACATTGAAATTTTACGACTTTTACTTTGAAGATGAGCTGCTTGACGGATTGGACGCTATGGGATTCGATACCCCAACACCCATTCAGGAACAAGCTATACCCGAGATACTGGATGGACATGATTTGATTGCCTGTGCACAAACAGGCACCGGAAAAACAGCGGCTTACCTGCTGCCGGTGATGAATAAGATTGTACAATCGGGCCACAGCCGCCTCAATACCTTGATACTGGCCCCAACCCGCGAACTGGCACAACAAATTGACC
>DATGWX010000377.1:0-2987 GCA_035299275.1 Bacteroidia bacterium | reverse complement strand
GGTGACAGAAATAATGCAGGTGTTCTATCTCCTGCTTTTGCCTGTTGGTATAACTGTTTCGTGAGGTGTAGGCTTGCTCCAGCGGCACAAAGCGAAACTTATCCTGTTGTTTGTTGTAGTAATTATAAACCGGCAACACTTTTATACCAGTGATGCGTGTTTCATGTAAATCATTTTTAAGTCCGCGGCTCAGTTTTAACTCCAGCATAACAGGCATGTGGCACCAGGTAAAAATATCGTAGGCCACAAAATCAGCTAGAGAGTAGATGGCAAAACCTTTTTTCTGTTTACCTGTGATTGGATCGGTAAACTCCATCGACTGCATGGGCTGTGCGTTATGCGGATGTCCGCCCAGAATGATATCCGCTCCGCAGGTAGTAAATATGCGTTGAAACAACTCTGTGGTGTTTTTGGAAGGATAGGTTTGATAGGCATTGCCGCAGTGTACAGATACCACAATAAAATCAGCCCCTTTTTTGCGGGCCATTTTACATTGCTGTTTAATCAGGTCAATATCTGCATCGGGTGTGTTGAGCGGCAGTAAGTTCACCAGCCAGGGCTTGTCTACCGGAGTAAGTAACTTGTTGAGCGAATAGGTATACGACAAAAATGCGGTACGAATTCCTTTGCGTTCAATAATGGGGAATTTATTTAAGTGTGCTTCAGACAATGCTGCACCGCAATATTCCACGCCCTGCTCGCGTAAAAATTCCATCGTGCGCACAATGCCTTTTTTGCCCATGTCCAAAGAATGGTTATTGGCAATACTGAGCACATCATAACCTTTGTGTTTTCCGTTACCGCTAAAAATGTGAAACAACTCCTCTGAACCGTTGAAGTACATGTCATTCAGCATCACTTCAGGAACAGCCTGCAATGGTTTGCGCGTATTAACAGGTGTTTCCAGATTAGCAAAAACCAAATCTGCCCCGAAGAAAAACTCGCCTGTCTCGTCCCACAGGTATTTTGTTGACTCGCGGTTAAGCCACTTGTACGGCATCAGATCTCCGCCTGCGTGCAGGGTAATGGACTGTGTGATTTTAAAATCATCGTTGACTGAAAAATCTAACTGCTGTTGTTTAAAAAAGGTGCGGGCATCAAAACCTTCCTCCGGCTCCTGGTGCGGACGGTAATAGTACTTGTACCCCAGATACACCGCGTCCATATCCGTCATGCTGAACGGGTTTTCTTCAAAGTTTTTTACCGGTAAGCTCCATTCTTTCTTTTTAAAAAGATGCAGTATACCAAATAAACATTTAAGCACGGAGGTAAGCAACCATCCTTTAAATGTTACCGGTAATACAGGAGATATTTTAGGTGCGTGGGCCAATGTGGTATAAAACGATATGGCAAAGTAAAGAAATTGTTAAGCCGATGTACACAACTGCATAAGTAAACTGTGCACCGTAATACTGTATAGTGTACACATTGGCCAGAAATGCCCCGGCCAGGCTGAGAAGACTCTGCACCAAAACCGCCCTGCCTGAAAGTTTAAACCGGGTATACGAAAGCAGCACCGGCAGCAGCAATGCGCTTACCGCATACGGAGCTAAATCAAAAAATAAGTCTACGGCTGTGTTGTTTCGATATACTACACACACGGCTGCATTCACAAAAGCTACCAACAGAATAACTTTGGGTGTGAGTTGCTCAATGGTTTGTGAACTGAACCAACCGTTGCGATGCAACAAATCCTTGGAAATGCTGATGGAGGAGGTAAATAAAAATCCGTTGGCGGTGGAGATTACAGTGGCCAGTATCGCAGTAAAAAAAATACCGGCAGCTAAAGGAGAAAGTGCGAGTGAACCCAGCGACAGGTAGATGGAAGAAGTATCGGTATCTGCGGGTAAAATATGAATGGCGTAAAGTGCGGTGGTGGCTGCTAAAAAATCAAAAATGGTCCAGCACAGCACACTTAACAGCAAACCGTATTTGGCTGTGGCAACAGATTGTGCTGAATAAACACGTTGGTAATAATTGGGATCAATAAGCACAACTGCTGCAAATAAAAACCAGGAGCCCACATACCAACCCGAAGGACCGGAACTGAAGGCTGTTTTATCTGCGGGTAGAGAATGCAAAGGGGCCGTTCCGTAAGTTGCGTAAAGTTGATACAGTACCAATACAAAACCTCCGAACATGAGCACAAATTGTATTACGTCTGATTTCACTACGGCCTTTAATCCTCCCCGTAAAATGTATAGTGTAGAAATTAAGGTGACTATGGCAATAAGTATTATTTTATTTACCGGCCATATAAAATGTAGAATCTGCATGGTCATGAGCAGGTACATGGCGGGTGCGGTAAACACCACAATAAGCAAGGCTCCCAGACCTGCTACTTTTTTGCCGTAATGAAAATCGAGTAAATCGGGCAAGGTCTGAAAACTGCTGTTGCGTGCTTTGGCAGCATACCAAAATGCAAACACCACGGCAAACAGGGAATAAGGTAAACTCAGAAACAGCCAGGCTGATACTCCATACTCCGCATACAACTGGCCGATGCCGTTGATCCAGCCGTACATGGTTGTAACCAGCGTGGCGACAAACGGAAACAAAGTCAGTTTTCGTCCTGCTGAGATGTACTCGGCTGAACTGTTGGCCTTCCAGGAGGGAATAAACACAGAAAGCAACAAAAAGCATAAATACAGTACAACAACGGCCTGTGTTATAAATGGCATTACGCAAAGAACGGGTAAATCAAACAGATGAAAAAATGCGTCTCTTTATCAGCTGGTCTGTCGTTTTGCACTACTCCGTTTAGCCGTGTTTTTGCCAGTACCTTTTACCGTAACTGCAAAACAACTCTTCGCCTGCTTTAACATTCCGGATAGCTACAATACATACCTCGCTGTTTTCATCCAAAGAAATTTCGGCATTGTTTTTAAAGCCTGAATGCGCAAACCCTGTAGCATCATTTGCATACTTGGCAAAACACTTTGTTTTCATTGAATCCAGAATAGTTCCATCGGGCAGATTGATAAAAT
>DATGWX010000376.1:0-2712 GCA_035299275.1 Bacteroidia bacterium | reverse complement strand
GCCAGCTCGAGGAACGCTCTGTGGATTTAAAAGGTAAGTCCTGCTACCTGGGTCTGCCCAATAACTTTTATTTTGAATATGTACCCAACTTCAGGTTCGAGAACACCTGCGAAGGCGACAGTACTTTGTTTATTATTACTACTCCTGCATTCGATTCTGCTGTGTGGAATTTTGGAGAAGGTAATCTGTTCAGTTGGCAAAGTAAAACACTAAAGTATCAATACTCTGCTACGGGTAAGTACAAGGTAAAACTCTATTTGTATGTGGATGGTGTGTTGGACAGTGTAGAAAAAGAATTGCAGTATCATCCGCATAAAAAGACAGTGCTTCCGGCAGATACCATCATCTGCGCAAAAGTGGCGCTCAATTTATCTGCCTTTGACTCTACTTACGTATCGTATTTGTGGAGCAACGGTACCCAAACACCTGCTTTAACTGTTGATGAAACGGGAATTTATTGGGTAAGCACATTTGACGGAAATTGTTTTGACAGCGATACCATCAAAGTCAATTTTAAACAAGCTCCATTAGTGGATTTAGGCAAAGATACCTTCATCTGTGAGCCGGATGAAATCATCCTGTCGTTGCCACAGTTTGGTAGTTCAGCGTTTAACTGGCAAAATAATTCTGCAGATACTTTTTTCACCGTTCAGCAACCGGGGCGATATTTTGTGCAGGTAAAGAATGAATGTGGTATGGACGAAGACTCCATTGAAATAGAGACATGCGAGTGCACTGTTTTTGTGCCATCCGCCTTTTCACCGGATAAGAACGGACTCAATGATGTGTTCAGGGCTGAGGGTTGTGAGCCTGTTTTGTTTAAGTTATCTGTTTTCAACAGCTGGGGGCAGCGGGTGTTTTTTACCGATGATATTACCAAAGGTTGGGACGGTACATTTAAAGGTCAATCAGCGCCTGAAGGTGTTTATGCCTGGGTACTGGAATATACAGGCAGTGCGCGGTCTGATCAACTCAACAAAGCCGACCGTGGCACGGTTATTTTAATGCGTTAGAATATTGAGCATACCATTACCTTTGCGGGGTATGGCAAAGCGTACTCTTCTTACTTGTTTTTTATCTGTTTTACTGCTCTCCGTTTATGCTCAGGGCACGCAACTTTTGTTTTCCAATGTACAGTTTGGTAATGTAACCACAGGTAAAACGGATAGCGCGGAAGTGGTATTGAGTTCAGCTAATGGTTGGCCTCTGAACATTAAAGACATTAATCTTTTTGGTACGGCTTTCTCCTTTAAGGGAGATACCGCTTTCCAACTGAATGGTACATCCAAAAGTGTGTGGGTGTATTTTTCACCAAAACACAATATTCAACATGCCGCACAACTGATTGTAGTATCAGAAGGTTGGATGAACAACAGGGTGAATCTTGTTGACTACCGCATTTCCATTACAGGTACAGGTGTTTATAGCGATAGTTATTATTCATCTACACAAAACCTGAGTGAAGAGGCATTAAAGCAGGCATTAAATACACGTTTAGCCCAAGGCTATGTCACATTAGGATACACACTAGCACGTGATAAAATGTTCATGGAAATTGACAATTGGAAGGTGAACGGCAGAGGTGCAACTACGAATACAACGCAATGCATTTACACTGGCCGAATGGTGACAGGTTATGCTTCACGCACAGCAGCGCAAAATTCTCCCAATAACCTGAATACAGAACACACCTGGCCACAAAGTATGTTCAACAGTGCTGACCCGATGGTGTCTGATTTGCATCATCTTTTTGTAACAGATAATACCGCTAACTCAACACGCAGCAATGATCCATTCGCTATGGTAAGTTCTCCCACTTGGTCAGTGGGGGGGTCTAAATCGGATGGTTCAAGCTTTGAACCCCGCAATGAGCAAAAAGGCAGCACAGCACGCGCCATGTTGTATTTTGTAGTGAGACACGGTAATCAGGGTAATTTTTTAACGGCACAGCAAGAAAATGTTTTAAGGCAATGGGCCATACAATATGCACCCGATTCTGTTGACAGAAAACGTAATGACGATATTTTTACCTATCAGAAAAACAGAAATCCATTTGTAGACCATCCTGAGTTTTTGGAGCGTATAACTTCATTGTCTTCAGTTTCTGTTCCGCTAAGTAAAAGAAGTGTAAGCATCAACCGTAATAAATTCGAATTTATTCGTACAGGTGGCACAGCCAGAATGGATACTTTAGTATTGGAACTTGCTCTTACTGCAACAGGTAATTCAGATATTGCTGTTAGTAATGTAAAAATGCTATCAGGTAAATTTCAGGTGGATACTTTTCCTGCCATTGTTCAGGCAGGTCAATCTTCTTATATTCGAATCAAATATAGTCAGGAATTTTTTCAATTATTTTTAAAGGATACTCTGGAGTTTGCTACGAATGATCCTTTTAAACCGTTGGTCCAAATTCCTGTAATGATAGAGTATTATCCTGAATCTGTAAAAGAACAGCTTAAATCTCAGTTGGCGCTATTTCCCAATCCGGTTTCGGAAAAGTTGAACATCACATTACCCGGCTCAGAAAAAATCAGTCAAATCTTACTTGTCAGCCCAATCGGGCAACAGTTTACGTTCGTGGGAAATAATGAGCCAATGGTCGTATTAAGTTTGCCGCAAATGCCCGCAGGTTGTTACTTTGTGGGTGTAGCAACTTCAAACGGAGGCTACTTTTTCAGTAAAATTATCATTGTTCAATAAATACAGTTA
>DATGWX010000375.1:0-1991 GCA_035299275.1 Bacteroidia bacterium | reverse complement strand
CCTTCACAAAGAAGTAAAAGCTGAAGTAGCCGTTGAGGTTGTCGCTGAATAAGCACAATATTTCCGGTGAAATTTCGTATAATGCCTGACCGATAAAAGGTCAGGCATTTTTATTATGAAGAATTTTTTAACATTTATATTCTTTTCCTTTCTGTTGCTTCCCGCTTTTGCCCAGCAGGAGGAAGAATCTCTTGTAGATGAATTTGGTGACACTATCCAGGTGAAGCCACGCTTTTATCCCGTATACCGTTTAGGTGTATTCGGGCACGGCATGTTTTCTTCCTCACGTGTCATACTTACTGATTATGCCGGTTCACGTGATAGTCGCATAGGTTATGTGCCGCTTAGTTATGGTGGTGTTGTACGTATTGATTTTAAGAAATGGGCCATTGAATCCGGGGTTGGTTTTACAGAAAAGCAGGTTTTTCTCAGCACCGGAAACGAACAGTTTAACGATAAACAGTTTCTGTCATTAAAAGCCAAGGCTTCGTGCATGGAAATTCCATTGCTATTTCATCTTCCGCTTCACCGGCCCGATTCTAAAACTATTGTAAGCCCGTTTGTGGGTTTTTCATTTAACGCTATGGGCAACTGGACCGTAAGCGATTTAAAACAGCAGGTTGCTTCTTTTGATACCAGTGTAAATTACCTGGGTTCAACCACTGCCACTAAAGTAAATCCTATTGGAAGTTTTGCCGGTTCATTTATTGCAGGTGTGGGTACGGTAAGAAAAATCAAAAAGTTGGGCGCCATTGATTTTGGCATAAGTTATCACGTTGACTTTTTATCCATGCCCAAGGTTCAATGGGATTACAGCTATAAGTATACAGGGGGAGCTGATCGTAATTACAGCCACTATTTCAGGTATGCCAACCAAAGTATTCGTTTCAGACTTACCTACTATTTTCTGAATTTTACTACGGAGAAAAAACCGAAACCTCCTGTTTTACCTGCATTAGTATTACCTGCCGCAGCTTCACCAACTGATTCTATACAGCCACCTTCAATTATACAAGCACCTGTAGATTCAGTTCCGGCAGACTCACTCAAACCTGAGCGCTTCTATAGGGTCAAGTTTTGAGGCCTTGATAGCAGGATACAGACCTGACACTAAACCAACAGCGAAACAAATAAACAGGGATAAATTTATCCAGGCCCAAGGTATAATAAACGTACCGCCTACTAAAGCAGATACGCTGTTCCCCATCATAATACCAAGTATTACTCCGCCAATACCACCTATCTGGCAGATAACTATTGACTCCACCAGAAACTGTGTGCGGATATTTTGAATGGTAGCCCCAAGTGATTTTCTAACTCCTATTTCACGTGTACGTTCAGTTACCGAAACCAGCATAATGTTCATCAATGCAATGGCTGCTCCCAGTAAAGTAATCATAGCAATGATGATGGCGGTTTGTGCTACAATAGAAGTGTTTTCAATGAGCATGTTGGCGAGGTTATCGCTTTTCATTATTTCGAAATTATCTTCTTCCTTAAAGTTGAGTTTTCTGATACTGCGGAACACACCCGTAGCCTCTCCGATGGCTGCATCCATCTGGCTCACATCAGGTACCACTATGGTTAGTACAAAAGACATGTTGGGTTTGGCAAAGACCTGACGAGCGGTATGCAAAGGAATAATGGCAATGCGGTCACCACCAAAACCCATAGAAGATCCTTTACCGGCCAGTGTCCCCACTACTTTGAACTTTACACCCCCAATAGAAATAATCTTTCCTTCAGCAGGTTTGTTTTTGAACAACCGGCTTTTTACTTCAGAGCCCAGCAGCACCACGCGGTTGCCGTAGATGATTTCAGTTTGCGAAAAATTACGTCCGCTGGACAAATCATAACCCGCTGCCTGCAAGTAGTGTTCGTCTCCCCCCATTACCATATTATTGGGGTTTGTTTTTTCAGAACCGTATCTTAATGTGGATGCAAAAGAAGCATTTACAGAAATAGATACCGTAGCCGGAAATGCATATTGC
>DATGWX010000374.1:0-2108 GCA_035299275.1 Bacteroidia bacterium | reverse complement strand
AAACATTCAACGTCAACCAAATATTAGGTTCGGTAGCTTACAATATGGGTTTTGGACCTAAGTCGAAATTCCAGTTGGGATTGGGTTTCCAGGGTGGCGTTATTATGTATAAGTCTGACTTTGCCAAGCTGCAATTCCATGATGGTTTCTACTCTGACCCGGGTAATCCATCAGGCTTCTCATACGACCCTACACAGGCCGGAGAGTCTTTAGCTAATGGTACCAAAATTAAAGGGCAGTTCAACGCAGGTATTTTCACTAAGTATGACTTTTATAAAGGCATGCGTGTATACTTGGGATATTCTATTAACAACCTGACCCAGTACAAGCAGGATTTTATTGTAAACAGCACTTCAACTTACCGTATTCCTTTACGTCACACTTTACACGGTGGATTTGAATTTGAACTGAAAGATGCAGCCGTGTTAATTCCCGGAGCTATGTTCCAAATGCAGGCTAAGGCTACTGAAACTAATTTCGGTTTAACTGCCGGTATCCACGTTAAAAAGGATGTTGATCCTTCAAAAAGAGCAACCCTGTTTATTGGTTTGTGGAACCGTATGAACAAGAGCAACTACACCATTATACCTAAAATCGGGTTTGAATACAAAGGTTTCCGTGCCGGCTTTGCTTACGATGCTCACTTAGCTCAGCAGTACAAAGATTACAAGAACATTGGTGGCAAAATGCCTCAGTCTTTTGAAGTTACTCTTAGCTACATAGGAACCCTGTTTGTACCGAAAGAAGACAACTACCTTTTCAACCCGAGATACTAGAATTAACCTGACAATCAACCCTGACAACCTTAATTGATTAACCCAAAGAACTAAACATAAACTATGAAGTATCTTCTATTAGCTGTGCTTGCTCCTCTTATTGTTTTTGCAAGCGCCCAGGACGGTTCAAAGCTGAAGAACGTAGAGAAGTACCCTAATTACAAGTGGAAAAAGAAGTTGAAAATTGCCCGTAAGAAGATTCAGGATGGCAGTTATTACAATGCAGCTCAGTACTTAGAGGATGTTTACAAAACTAAGCCCGAGAAAATTGAAGTACCCCACTTGTTAGGTGATGTATACCGCATTTTACGTGACTATCAGGCATCAGAGAAATATTACAAAGCAGTTACAACGAAGGATAAAGAAGCATACCCAAGTGACCTGTTTTACCTGGGTGTAATGCAGAAAATGAATGGTAAATACGAGGAAGCAAAGAAAACTTTCCAGGAATACCAACAATTACCCTTAGGCAAAAAAGACCCTAACTACAAGACTTTAGCTAAAGCAGAAGCAGAGGGTTGTGACACTGCTATGGTTTTGGTTCAATCTCCTACAAAAATCAAAGTTCAAAAAGCAGAAGGCCTTAACTCAACTTTACAGGATCTTTCGCCTAAAGTAATAAATAACACTACTGTTATTTTCGGTTCACAGCTTACCGATACAGCTGTAAACCTGAATACCACCAGCGCTAACCACTACACATCTATCTTTACTGCTGAAAAATCAGGTAAGGTTTACACTAACAAAAAGCAATTGCCTACTCCACCTAACGATACCACCAATACCGGTAACGCTATTTTAAGTGGCGATGGCAACACTTTGATTTACACCAAGTGCGGTGTTGATGTGCTATTGAACAACCGTATGCGTTGCGATCTTTACCGTTCTAAGAAAGAAGGTGCCGGTTGGGGCCAGGGAGAAGCTTTAACTGCCCTTAACCTGGCAGAAGCTACCAATACTGAACCTGCCTGGGGTGTTGATGCTGATAACAACAACATTCTTTACTTTGTTTCTGACCGCGCCGGTAAGGGAGGCTTAGATATCTTCTACGCTAAAATGAATGGCGATGGCACCTTTGGTGCACCTGTTAACGCTGGTGATATTAACACTGTAGGTGATGATATTACACCTTACTACGACCTGAAAAACAAAACACTTTACTTTTCATCTAACGGTCACCCATCAATAGGTGGTTTAGATGTGTTTAAGGTAGGTGGAACACCAGGCAAGTGGGGTAAAGTAGTTAACGCCGGTGTGCCAATTAACTCTTCGGCCGATGATTTTTACCTGGCCTTAGATGAAAAAGCAAACCGTGGTTTTATGGTTTCAAAC
>DATGWX010000373.1:0-1808 GCA_035299275.1 Bacteroidia bacterium | reverse complement strand
GTAATGCACGCGGGAGATTCATAATTCTGTTAAAAGTGAAAAGTAAATGTTCGTTTTTAAACAGAGTTAAGGATACATTCGGGTGGTACGTACTGTGCAATTGAATAAACCGTTTGTCTGTTGTTAAAAGCTGGAAGGTAGCAAGTGTTTCATATTCCCTCATTCCACCTTGTGGTGCCTGTAAATGACGGGCAGCGGCTTGCTTATTCAGTATCATTTTGCGATTGGCTGCAATAGCCCTGAAAAAAAGTTCGTTGTCTTCAAACGGAAATCCGTCATATGTTGTTTTGAACTTACCTGTAAAGGTGAAAAAATCGCTCCTTACCATGAAGTTATTTCCCGGAATCTGGCTGGCAATACGATAACCGGATGGATGAGCATCGTTGTTTGTTTCCACTTCATAATAATGACCGCAGGAAACATGGGTGTCAGTCTCCTGAAAAGCTTTGAGGTGCGCCTCTATCCAGTTTTCACTAACCAGCATATCATCGTCCACAAAAAGTAGGTATTCTCCTTTTGCCATATCTATTCCTTTGTTTCGCGCACTTGATTGTCCGCGATTATCATCTTTTATGTGTTGTAGCGGAAAAAAATAAACGGATGAATCAACAGGTAAAAAGACGTCAGATTGATCAATAACGATGACTTCTATGTGGCGATATGTTTGTACATTAATGTTCAGGAGAACTTGCAACAGGTAGCTGTTTCTATTTCGAGTAGGGATGATTACAGATACTTTTTGACGTGCAGGTGAAACTGTTTCAGTAGTTACTTTTTTAGAGCTACGGTAAGGAGGTAGCGGTTGTTTTTTTGCAGCTTTGAATGCTTTAAATTCCTTGATGAAATTTTTCAGGGAAGCTATTCGCATTAATAGAATCCAGTACATGAGTTTTGAAGGATAGAATTGAAATAGAAGCCGGTAGGATTCAATTAATGAGGGAGCGTTCCCTCCACTTAATTGATAATATGCTTTGAGTTCATGCTGTAAGGCAGGAGTGTACTCCTCGTGTAATCCATAAAGATAGGCGTAGAAGAAACAAGCTTCGTACGACATACCCGAATGTATTCTGAAACTTAACTTTTGTTCTGTTAAAGGTTGTTCAACATCAGAGGTAAACTCGGGGAGCTGGTGAGGTACAATAAATACCTGTGAAGGATCAAGAAAAAGAAGCAAAGGGAAGTTTACTATGTTGTCAGTAATGCCTCCCATACAAGCCCGTTACAGTGACCAGTAGTTGATATCAGCCAGTTTATTGCGATATATTCCTTTAATGTCAACCAACAGACCGTTAGGTTGCAACAGGTTGTTAAAATAATTTTTGTCTAAACCAATATATGGCGTATGGCTTACCGCAACTATTACTGCATCGTACTTCTTGTTGGTGTCTTTTGCCAGCTCAAAACCGTATTCATGCATTAACTCTTCAGAGTCAGCATAAGGATCTACCACGTCAATGTTGATGGAAAAAGATTTGAGTTCATTGTATATATCAACCACCTTGGAGTTGCGTATGTCGGTTACATTTTCTTTAAACGTAGCTCCCATAATCAACACATTTGATTGTTTCAATGACTTATCGGTACTGATAATGTGTTTGATGGTTTCTTTGGCTACATAAGCACCCATGCTGTCGTTAATCTGACGACCGGATAAGATAACTTTTGAATGGTAGCCTATTTCCTGTGCCTTGTAAGTAAGGTAGTAGGGGTCAACACCAATGCAGTGTCCACCAACCAAGCCAGGGAAAAACTTGAGGAAGTTCCATTTTGTGCCTGCCGCTTCCAGTACATCAAATGTATTGATGCCC
>DATGWX010000372.1:0-3110 GCA_035299275.1 Bacteroidia bacterium | reverse complement strand
GTGGGGTTGTGCAAACAAAATTTTCCAGTAAGGGTCAGCCGCAGCTGTTTCCATGCGGGTAAAGTTTTTGGTGAGGTATAAATCTCTTGCATCAATGTTATCGGCCGGTGCGGTGTGTTCCCTGAAAATGCGGTTCAGGTTAAACAGTTTGTTAAAGATGGACTCCCATTGGTCCTCATCTAAATCAGAGTAGAGGAACAGTTCAGAAAGGGTTGGATAGCCATAATACTCCTGTACCAAATGGAGGCGGTTATTAATAATTTCTTCGCTTATGATGCGTGGTGTAAGTACCTGTAATTTGGCGGGCAGTAACTTGTACCATTGTAACTCGTGCCTCAGTTTCTCATCGTACTCGCTTATTTTGGTGATGGTGTTTAGTAAAGGATCAATACTCAATGAATTAAAAAAGCGCGATTGCAGCAATTGTTGTTTTGCTTTCAGCAGGTTGTCAATATTCCCGAAGTCATACCACTGTTCTGCTTTTACTGCTTTAACGGGTTGTTCGATTTGATAGGTGGCCAGTACATCACTCAGTTGTTTTTTGTTCTGACTGAAACATAGAGCTGTGCTGTTGATGAGCAGATTGGTTTGGGTGAAATGGTAATGACCGCAAACCGCATAATGCGGTCGGGCCACATGGGGTTGTTTATCGTGGTAGGCGCTTACATACCCTTCTTTGGTAATGTCGGCTACACACCAGCGTTGTGAGTCACTTACCTCCTGCACAAAAATGTAATCTTCATTGGTAACGGGTGTATCACGTATCAGGGTATCACCCAAAATCACTTTGGTTGGTAATGTGGTATCTGCAACCCGTAACCCTTCAAAAAGCGATTGCACAATGGAACCTGATTCTTCCAGCAATACATATTCTATTTGCAAAGTGTGGCGGTAATTGCGTTGAATGAATTCCTGCAGTCGGGTGTTTTGCTTCCGCATCACCACAATCACTTTTTGTGTTTGTTTCTCCAACAGGTCATTCAGTATCCAACTGATAACGGGTTTGCCGTTAACAGGTATCATGGAGTTGTTGGTATTGGAATTAACGGGCAGGTTTAAAAAGTTGATGCTGCCTCCGCAAAGTATAATGGTGTTTTGGTTCACTGGCATAAATCAGGCTGCCGAAACAGCTCCTTTGTTTTCGATTAAGTTGCGGTACATGTGTAACAGGTCTCTTCCGGTTTGTTCAATCGAGAAGTTTTCTGCAGCGTACCTGAACGCTTCCTGTTGCATTCTTTTGTAAGTGTCTTCATCATACAACAGTTCCATAATGTAGTCGGCTGCTTTTCCTTGTTCATTAGCTTCCACTAAAAAACCTGTTCTGCCGTGACGAATCAATTCTTTGGCACCACCTGACGCAACAGCCACTACCGGAACCCCTTTTCCCATTGCTTCAATAAATACCCTGCCGAATGATTCATTAAATGTAGGGTGAAGCAATACGTCAATCTGTTCATAAATTTTTTCGCTGTTCACACTACCTTTAAAAATAATCTTCTGCTCCAGTTTGTTTACTTTGATAAACTCTTTCAACATTTGGAGGTAAGTGTTTTCAGTGTCAGGCAATCCTCCGTATAGGTGAAATTCTACGTTATTGTTCAGGTAACTTTTATTCAGAACAAGTGCTGTTTGCAAAGCAAAAAGATGATTTTTTGCTGAAGAGGTTACATTGGCGATTATTCCCACACGATGTTGTTTCGTTTTACCTGAAGGCAATACAAACCAGGTAGGGTGAAAACCGTTGTGTATTACAGTTGCGTGGTGTTGATTAAAATACTGTTGGGCTGCCTGCATGCAAAAGGCAGAGTTAAAGACCACTTCACGGTGCAAATACGTCATTAGCCATTTAAAAACAGCCGGGACAGCCTGAAACGGATAGCTTACAATGGCACTTTTACTGTTACCCATTATTTCCCTTACGTGATAAATATGTGGTACATTCATTTTTTTTGCAGCCAATGCTCCGTCTATCACCGCACTGGCATTGGTGTGTACCAGTTGAACCTGATGTGTTTTACCAATAGCGGCCATTTTTCGGGCTGATCGGAAATACCCTCCGGAGAGTTTAAAGTAGTAGGCAAACCCTATCAACTTATCTTTCCAACTTTCGTGTTCACTGAAGTTCCAAATCCAGCGCATAAAATGCTGATGGTATAGTTTTTCGCAATAGGGTTCCAGTAATCGACCCAGTTGATTTTTTTCATCAGGAGGTAAAACAACCACTATTTTTACGTTGTTCTTATGCAGGTATTTTACGTTTTCCAGTAAACTGAGTTCAGCACCACCAATGGTATTGGATGGTGAAACAATCATTACTTTTAATGGCTTAACTTGTACTTGTTGCACCACTCGAGTAAAATAAATATGTTCCACACCTTGCTCCAGGGTTCATTGCCGTTTACAAAGCCGTTGTAAATCTGTTGTACAAATGCCTTGTTTAGTATTTGCTGTTCTGAATTTAAAGTGTTTATGATGCGTTCACGCAAGATGCCCTGCATCCATGTTTGATGAGGCAGTTTAAAACCTTGTTTCTGCCGACTTCCGAAGGCAGGAGGTAAATCATTTTTAAAGGTATCGTATAACAGACGCTTGTGGAAACTGTTGCCGAAGAGCATATCGGTAGCTTGCTGATGTTTATAGTCGGGTAACCGAAGATTATCCGGCAATTGATTCACGTAATCAAATAAGGCTGTATCCAGAAAAGGAAAACGTACTTCTAAAGAATGAATCATGGCTGTACTATCACCCTCTCTTAAGCGGGCCCCCATAAACAGCAATACATCTGCTTCGTGGATGTTTTGAGTGAGGTTATCGTGTTTGCCGGCTCCTGCTTTTGCCAGCGTGTCAGTTACTGATTGGCGAATAGCATAGGGTGAAGATGTTTGAAGTAGTTGTGCTGTTTCGTACTCATCAAAAACGTTGTTGTTTAGTGAATACAAAAGGATAAAGTGGTGTGCGGCTGCCAGGTGCAATATTTTCAGGTATACCTTGCGGATGGATGCGGGTACCAGAGGTAATAGTTTTTCCTGCAGAGAAAAGTTGTTCGATAAGCTTGTTTTGAGCAGGTGAAACTGCCAGTTGTAGCCAAAAAATAATTCATCACCACCCAG
>DATGWX010000371.1:0-2238 GCA_035299275.1 Bacteroidia bacterium | reverse complement strand
AGGGCCTACCACAAAACTGACCACAATGCGTGTGCGCTCCACATCTGCACCTTCCTGTACTTTTAAATTGTCCTGAATAAAACGGTGCATGGCCTGTATACCACCGGGAAATTCGGGCATCACTTCAGCAATCAATGGCGCATTATAGGCAGAGGTGCCCGGTGTTTCTTTGGTGTTGTCGTTGGTATTTGGATTGTTTCCTGCTCCTGTGTTAGGGTCAGGGGAAGGAGCATTGTTGCCGCTGTTGGTAGTGGGGGAGGGAGTATAAAAAGTATCTTCAACGGTTGTATCAACGGGAGTCTCCACAATTACCGGAGGCGAATTGGTTGAGTTGTTTCCGCCTGCAGGTGGCGGTGGTGGTTTGATTTCCTCAGGTACAACTATATCAGGGGAGGGAGGATTAAAAATAACTATTCCATCGTCAATAATTTGTTCAATTTCTTTTGGCGATAATCTGGCTATGCCTATGGCTACTCCTGAAATAAGGAGCAAAGAGGCCAGTACAATAAGGTAGGATTTGAGTACGGTACGGTCGTACTCTTCGCGAAGCACATAGGCTCCGTAAGATTTGTTTCGGTTTTCAAAAACAATTTCTTCCCAATTGTTTTTGTTGTCAGCATAGTGGTTCATAAGGTTGAATTTTATAACTCAACGCCTCATGAACACGAGCAAGTATTTAAGTTAAAGTACAGAAAGGTCTTTTGACACAAACCTTACAAAAGCTGTGCACTGTGGTTTTTGGTATCTACCTTTTCAATGATGTTTTCTATTTTGCCTTTTTCATCTATCGCAAAAGTACTGCGCAATATGCCCATGTATTTTCTTCCGTACAGAGTTTTCTCTCCCCAGGCTCCGTATGCTTCGGCTACGGCATGGTCTTCATCAGCCAGCAATGAAAAAGGTAATTCATACTTGGCTATAAATTTCAGGTGTTTCGAGGCACTGTCGGGGCTTACTCCTAAAATTTCATATCCTTTCTTCTGAAAAGTTTTGTAGTTATCACGCAAGTCGCAAGCCTCAGCCGTACAACCCGGTGTGCTGTCTTTGGGATAAAAATAAAGGACTAGCTTTTTGCCTTTGTAATCTTTGATGGAACGTATGTTCCCGTTTTCATCTCCGCAGGAAAATGCGGGGGCTTTGTCGCCAATTTTGAGCTGTGTCATAATAAATAGAGTTCTTTGGTAATGCGTGTAAAGTTATCTTTACGGTCAATAACAATTAACTCTACGTTTAGTTTAGTTCTGCGCGGAGTATTGGTGTCGTACTCGTACATCAGCAAATCGTTTTTAGCATCGTATTCTGCCAGCACCCACTTGCCGTTAATGCGCAGGCTATACTCTGAAATACCTGAAAGGTTATCTGTAATTACTATTTTTAATGCACTGGTATCGGTACAAATGGTGTCGCGTGAGATGTTTTTAAACGTGGCCTTAGGTGCTACGGTATCTACTAGAATGGCAAAATCACCAAATACGCGGCTGCTGGCAGTAATCCATCCCCGGTTGTATCCACCGCCCACAGCACCCACAGCACCTTTGTCAAAAGCTCTGCCTACAATCATCTTATCAAACAGGGCAGTATCTTTTTTCTCGGGTTTAATGCTGATGTGCACGTTGCTGTGTAAAGGCGTGTAAGAGTCGCCCAACTTAAATATTTTAGAAGCCGTACGTTTGTTGCCCGGCAAAGTTTTAATGCAAAAATCCATAGTGTCGTACAGCGCACCTTTAGGCACTTCTATGCGTACTCCATACATCTGGAAAACATTATCCCGTGTGGGAACAAAACGGTCATATGAGCATTCCGGCAGGTAATAGGCTGAGAGCTGGTCATTGGTTTTACCCCTGATGAGCAAGTGAAGTTCTACTGATTTCCCCGAAGCATCTTTAGCCATAAATTTTACTGTGTGGGTAAGGCTGTCCCTGAGCCAGTATTTGCCTTTAGCCGGCAGAGGTTGGTAGATATCAACGCGGTTACCGTCATCAATAAAACACTTTTGTACCCTTACCCGTTCTTTAATCAGTCTTTCGTAATCAATGTGTGCGTTGATGTATTTGGTATCAGAAAATGCAAAGGCCTCCATGTCCATTCGGAAGAAAGGTACCGAGTCAATTTGCATTCGTAGAGTGTAAACATTTTGTTCCCGTTCCTTGTCTGTAATAAAGTCAAACGCTTCTACACCAAATCCGATGATCCCTGTGGGCAAATCAATAGTATCGGTAAAGCGGTAACCTTCGGGTA
>DATGWX010000370.1:0-2570 GCA_035299275.1 Bacteroidia bacterium | reverse complement strand
CGCCTGTAGCTACCATGGTTTTGCGCTTTTTCGAAATGCTTTCGTTGTGTTTTTGCAACTCCATTTCGTACAGCTTGGTGCGCAACATTTGCATGGCCCGCTCGCGGTTACCGTGCTGTGAGCGCTCCACCTGAC
Organism: Bacteroidia bacterium; assembly: GCA_035299275.1. GTDB lineage: Bacteria > Bacteroidota > Bacteroidia > UKL13-3 > UKL13-3 > JAGPCK01. The sequence goes on along the minus strand of DATGWX010000370.1, from coordinate 2,435 downwards.
AGGTTACCACAATACCTGATGGCTTGTGTGTAAGCATCACCTTGGTTTCTACTTTGTTTACATTCTGTCCGCCTGCACCGCCTGAGCGGGCGGTTTGCAATTCAATATCAGCGGGGTTTATTTCTACGTCCACCTCATCGGCTTCAGGCAACACTACTACTGAGGCAGCAGAGGTATGCACGCGGCCCTGTGTTTCCGTATCGGGTACACGTTGCACACGGTGAACACCGCTTTCGTATTTGAGAATACCGTAAGCATCATCAGCCACCACGTTAAATACTACTTCTTTAAAACCACCCGCTGTTCCTTCGGTAAAATCAACCAGCTCGGTTTTCCAGTTACGCTTTTCACAATAGCGTAAATACATGCGGTAAAGGTCACCGGCAAAAAGACTGGCCTCATCACCACCCGTTCCCGCTCTTACTTCCACTACGGCATGCCTCACATCTTCGGGGTCTTTAGGAATAAGCATTACCCTAATTTCCTCTTCCATCGGACCTACCTGTTGTTCCAGATTAAAAATTTCTTCCTTGGCCATTTCACGCATCTCTTCATCTTTCTCCACGTTGAGCAACTCTTTGGCGCTGGCCAGGTTGTCCATCAGGTTTTTGTATACCAGGTATTTCTCTACAATCTTCTCCAAATCACGGTATTCCTTGTTGAGTTGGGCAAAACGTTTCATGTCGCTCATCGCAGAGGAGTCGCTGATCATGTTCTGTACATCAATGTAGCGCTTTTGTATGGCTTCTAATTTTTCAAGCATGTGTTCTGAATAAAACGGACGTAAAACAGCCCGCTAATAAGCGTACAAAGTTAACCCATTTTTCTTTAACAGGTATAACCGTTCTTTTTCAAGGCGTGCATCCAACAGGTCGGTGGTATCGGGCAGCTGAAGTACAGTTTGGATAGAGCTGCGAAGATTGTAGCGTTGCAGGCGATTGTTGCGAAAATAGATGAGCTCATTGCCTATTACCTGAAAATGATGCAAACCTTTTACGGGAATGGTTTTGATGTACTGCGCAAAAATATCGAATACCAGAATACCCGTCTCCGGGTTGTTCACGTATACACGGGAGGCATCGTCAAAAATAAAATCGGGTGCCAGTGTTTTTCCTTTTTCTACAAACAGGCGCACATTGGGGCTTTGTTCGGTCACTTGTTTAAGGTCTTTGTCAATTTTTTTCAGCAGTAAATCACTGGCATCAAATACCCACAAGCCATTGTCAAACGAGCGTGCACAGGCCGTGGCCTGTGTAATGCCCAGGTTACGCAACAAAAGCTCCCCTCTGAAAGCAAGCACATTGTCCAATATAATCACTTTGTTGAGCGGCTTATAGAACACATTAATCTGCATGGTGTTTGACACATCTACTGAGGTGATGCTGCCGTTGGCTTTAAAATTTTGCGTGGTGGAATAGCTGCCGTCAGGTTTGTATTTATTCAAATCGTGTCCGGTGGTCATTACATAGGCATTGCCCAGATTATCGGTGGTGAGGTAATAGGCATCAAGAGCTATTTGTGCTATCTTTCTATGTGGTGGTTGTTGACTACAGAAAAGAAGTAAAAGGGATAATGCGAATAAAGATAACAGCGGTTTTTTGAAGGCGTGACTTACCAGTAATTTCACTGCGGTTATTTTTTAATATTTGTGCTATGTCTGTACATAAAAATATTATGTTCTAAGGTATACTTTTCGGGGTCAAAATAACTGTAGTAAGTTCCTTTACCATAAAGAATCAACTTAGTGCTATCTATTAGTGCGACTCTGTAAACAATGTTGCTTGAACTTTTAATCGAATCTTCCTGAGGAAAATGCGACATCTTAATACTAAAAGAGGGCACAATAATGCTGGTGGAATCATTATTCCATTTCCAAGAAGTAGTAAACGTTTTAGGATAGTCAACATCATCTACATCGTAAGGAGGATAGTTGATGTTAACAATATCGTCATCATTTTCAAGCACCAGGACACCGTCACTATTGAAAGTAAAAGAAGACAATTTGCTTGGAAGTTCAGCAAACGAAAGTGAGTAAGAATATATTAATTTTTGCAGGTACAATTCTTCACCCTGAACATACCAGTGCTTGTCTACCAAAAGGCTTTTGGGGCCATCAACACCGGTGCTGTCTAAATAATAAGCGGCATTGTCCGTTTTATTTAATTTAATAGGTAACGGAGCTGTTTCAGCTTCCTTTTGACAAGCAGAAAACAGCATTGCTCCAATAAGAATGCAGGAAACATTAAACCTTCTCATAATATTTCAAATTTAATGCTTCTCCGTCAAATTCAGCATAGGAATAATGACGAATCCAATCGCCCAGATTGATGTAGCGGCTGTTGTCCGACAGGTTTATATCAAGCACCAGATGACGGTGACCGAATACAAAAAAATCAACGTGTTCTTTTTGCAACACCTCTTTGCAATAAATGGCC
>DATGWX010000369.1:0-2473 GCA_035299275.1 Bacteroidia bacterium | reverse complement strand
ATCAACAGGTCGAAAGTTATTTTGGAGGGAGAGGTTAAAGAAATCAGAAAAGCATTCAGTACAAATGTTTTCGAAGTGATACACCACAGTCCTGAGCTTAAACTGGATGACAGTTTCAAAGTTATTTCCACTATACAACATGACCATGATGAATACCTTTCTTCCATTCAGATTACACAGGGAAGTACGAATGATTTGCTTGCACAGTTGTTACGGCAAACTACAGTAACGGGTTTTACAGAACGTATTCCCGATATGAACGAGATTTTTATTCAGGCAGTAAAGAAAAACCAACCTCAATCAGCTTAGCACATGAACAAAATACTTTTAATAGCCCAACGTGAATTTTTGACCAGAGTTAAAAAGAAGTCATTTCTTATCATGACTTTGCTGGGGCCACTGCTTATTACAGGTTTTTACGGAGCCATTATTTATGTTTCTGTCAACGATAGCCTGTCTAACGAAACCAAGAAAGTACTGGTGTTGGATGAGAGCAAAGTTTTTGTAAACCGCATAGAGGACAATGAGTTTTATAAGTTCTCTTATGATAGTATACCTGTTGAAGCAGCCCGGTTAAAGCTTCAGAACGAAGATTATTTTGCCCTGTTGCATATTGCGGCAACTGCTCCCGATAGTCTTAAAGGTTTTGAACTCATAGGTCTTAGTCAGCCCAGCGTAAAAGACCAATCGTACATAGAGAATCAACTGGAGAATGTTTTACAGGCAGAGTTATTTGCTCAGAAAGGCATAGACAGACAAGTTATTGATGATATTACCGGTACAGAGATTAAACTTACTTCTTCTAAAGATACCGGTGAGACACTTGAAGCAGGTAATGCAGGAGCAGCTACGGCAGTTGGCTTTTTCTCTGCATTTCTTATCTACATATTCATATTCATTTACGGTGTACAGATTATGCGCGGTGTGTTGGAGGAAAAAACCAACCGCATTGCTGAGGTAATTATTTCATCTGTTAAACCTTTTGAACTCATGATGGGCAAAATATCAGGTTTGGCAATGGTTGCGTTGTTGCAGTTTGTGGTATGGATATTACTTACTACCGTGTTGGGAACGTTCGTTACCTCTTCATTGGCAGGGCAGATGGGAATGGTACAGGATGCGCAAAATGCGATGCAGCAAACGCCCCAGTCATCAGAAATTACAGACGTTTTGGGTGGTTTTACCGGATTAAACCTGCCACTTATTGCAGGTATGTTTGTGTTTTATTTTCTGGGGGGCTATTTGTTTTACGGGGCTTTGTTTGCAGCTATCGGCTCTGCGGTTGATAATGAAACCGACACACAGCAATTTATGTTTCCGATTACTATTCCGCTAATATTCGCGATTGTGATGTCACAATCAGCGGTGGTGAGTAACCCACACGGCACGTTGGCTTTCTGGCTTTCTGTTATTCCTTTTACATCTCCTATTGCAATGATGGTACGGATACCATTTGGTATGGAAGGGATGGAATGGCAGATTATACTCTCTATGGCAAGTATGCTGGCGGGCATCATATTCACTACTTGGCTGGCAGGCAGAATTTACCGAACAGGAATTTTGATGTATGGTAAAAAAGCGAGTTGGAAAGAATTGGGCAAATGGTTGTTCTACAAGGGATAGACGGATTTTAAGGTATTTGGACCCTTATTTATTATATTTGGCAAATCGTCAAATACATTTCATTATGCTTAGGTCAATTATCATCGGTTGCATTGTCACTTTTAGTACCTCTTCTTTTGCTCAAATGATAGTAAAAGAACCCAAATTAAAATATTACGGGCACACGGATTTGATTGAGTGTGTTGCTTTTTCACCTGATGGTAAAACAGTTTACTCCGGTTCATGGGACAAGAACATTAACATATACAGTGCAGATTCCAGTTTTCTGTTAAAAACACTCACAGCACATAACTCAGCTGTAATGAATCTGGCCTTTTCCAAATCACGCACAAAACCTATGGTACTTGCTTCAGGTTCAAAGGACTTTTCCATTAAGTTATGGGATTCCACCGGGACATTTACCAGAGATATGGTTGGCTACAACACGGCAGTTACGTCCATAGCTTTTGATTTTGCAGGTAAATATTTTTATTCAGGATCAGCTCAACAGGGTCTGTTGGTTTGGGATGCTGTAACCGGGTTGAATACGAAATCATTTTCTATTCAGGGTATTAATGCATTGGCTTGCCCCAAAGGAACCGGGATGGTGTTGGTAGGTACTAACTCGCCCGGCATCACAGTTGTAAAACTGGCTACGGGCCCATTGGCAGAAACCCTTAAAGGACATACTGATGCAGTAAACGCATTAGAGGTGAGTACAACAGGTAAATACTTTGTTTCAGGTTCCAGCGATAAGACAGCTATTGTTTGGGATGCTGTAACCAACAAACCACTTACCACATTAAAAGGACACACCTGGAAAGTAACCAGTGTATCTATCAGCAAAGATGAAAAATATGTTGTAACTGGT
>DATGWX010000368.1:0-6957 GCA_035299275.1 Bacteroidia bacterium | reverse complement strand
TGGCTTGACTCCGGTATAAAAGACCCGATATCAGTCATTTTGAATTAAAAATAACAGGGCTGTGAAGTAGATTTTGACGAATGATAGGTGTGGGATTAAAATCACACCACACATGGTTTTCTGAGTGCAAAGTCTGTATTTTGCCTCTTTCAATTTCACCTTTGAACTATCAACAAACATTAGATTATTTATACAGTCAGTTGCCCATGTTTACACGCGTGGGGGCTGCCGCATTAAAACCTGATTTAACCAACACCATAAAATTGTGTAAGGCTTTAGATAACCCTGAACGGAAGTTTAAAACCATACACATTGCCGGCACCAATGGTAAAGGTTCCGTATCGCACATGCTGGCTGCTATTCTGCAAAGCGCAGGTTATAAAACAGGATTGTACACCTCCCCTCACCTTAAAGACTTCAGGGAACGCATACGCATTAACGGGGAAATGATTGGAGAGAATAGTATTGCCGGCTTTGTGAATCAATACAAGCCTCTGTTTGAAGAAGTACAACCTTCCTTTTTTGAGATGACTGTAGCCTTGTGTTTTGATTATTTTGCTAAAGAAAAAGTAGACATTGCCATAATAGAAACCGGACTGGGCGGGCGTTTGGATTCCACTAACGTTATTCGCCCCGAATTGAGTGTTATCACCAACATTGGTTGGGACCACATGGATTTATTGGGTGATAGCCTAGCCAAAATAGCTGCTGAAAAAGCCGGTATAATCAAATACAATGTGCCTGTGGTGATAGGTGAAGCTACCCCTGAAACACGCGAAGTTTTTGAACAGAAAGCTAAAGATGAAAAGGCATTTGCAGTGTTTGCCGAAGATGATGTAAGTACCGTAAATAATCAATTACTGAAAGACGGAATAAGTTGCGACACCCTTCTATATCACCAACCACTTTACAGCAACCTGCATTGTGGTTTAGGTGGAACTTATCAGTTTAAAAATATAGTGACTGTTTTAGCGGCCACAGAACAACTTCAACAACAGGGCTGGAACATTTCAGAAAAAAACATACGGGAAGGAATGGCTCAGGTAGCTCAACTCACCGGCTTAAAGGGACGTTGGCAAAAGTTAAAAGAGCAGCCGCTCACCATTGCAGATACCGGCCATAACCTGAATGGAGTGCAATACGTAGTTGAACAATTAAAACACTATCCGCATAAAAAACTGCTCATGGTGTGGGGCATGGTAAAGGACAAAGACATTACTAAAATTCTGCAACTCCTACCAAAAGACGCAGAGTATTATTTCTGCAAAGCCAATCTTCCACGAGCGTTGGAAAGTGAATTACTGGCAGAGCAAGCAGCAACATTCGGACTGAAAGGAAAGCATTTCCCTAGTGTGGAACAGGCTTTGCAACAAGCCCGCAAGGATGCTGCATATGACGATTTGATATTTATAGGAGGCAGTACCTTTGTGGTGGCTGAAATTATTGAAACATGAAAACATTACTGATATACTTATTCCTCCTTATCCCCGCTGCTGCAATAGCGCAACGAGAGGGAATTTCCACATATACCTACCATACGAAGTCTGCCTTAAAAATTACAGAAAGTAATGGTCGAGTTAATCACATCGAAATTGTAACGGGCGATAATCTGATATTAGTGTATGAGTTTAAAGCATTCGACAACCCGAATATTGCCGATGATGAATACAAAGAAAAGGTATACATAGAAGTTAAAAAGGGCGGACGAAAATTCAGCACCACAACCGACCAAAGCGTTGCTTATTTCATGAAAGGTTGCTACTGTAGTGATAGAGGCTACCATAAGGCTCTATCTGGCGGAACAATAAATGGCAGAAAGAATGTAATTGGCGATTACAGAGTAAAGTACATACTCAGGTTTAAAACCAACGAAGAGACGGAAGCCATCTATAATCTAGAGAAAATTACAACTGCCTCTTTTAGAAAACACAAACCCGCCAAATGAAAACCGTAAAAATTTACACTGACGGTTCTTCGCGTGGCAACCCGGGAAAAGGTGGCTTTGGGGCCGTATTGATGTATGGAGTTCACCGAAAAGAAATTTCACAAGGCTACCAACTCACTACTAACAACCGCATGGAGTTGATGGCTGTTATTGCTGCGTTGGATATTCTTAAACAAGACGGATTAACTATTGACATTTATACCGACAGCAAATATGTGTGTGAAGCTGTAGAAAAACGTTGGGTATTCGGGTGGGAACAAAAGCAGTTCAAAGACAAAAAAAATCCCGATTTGTGGCAGAGGTTTTTAGTACTTTACCGCAAACATCACATCAAATTTCATTGGGTAAAGGGGCATGCCGGTCATAAAGAAAACGAACGCTGCGATGTATTGGCCACCCGTTGTGCTGATAACGGACCCTGGCTATCAGACAAAGGATATGAAATGAGTTTGTAAATAGAACAGTTTTTATATTTTTTTAAGCACAGCCACAAACATCGTATCTGCTTTAAGACTGCTGCCTTGCAGCATTGAGCTGCTTTCCACTTTTAATCCCAATTCTTTCTCCATGTAAGCTACCTGAAGCTCATTTTCAGCCGCAAATACTGAACAGGTAATGTATATCAACTGTCCGCCTGAAGACAAAAAAGGAAGGATTTGCTTGAGGATAGTGCGTTGCTTAGTTGCGTAGGTATCTATTTTTGCTGCATCAAAAAAGGCCCATTGTTCGGGTGTTCTGGCCCAGGTACCTGAGCCGGTACAAGGTACATCAGCCACAATGGTGTCAAAATATCCGGAGTTCACCTGAGTTTGTTTTCCCGTTCCCTTTTGAGTAAATAACAAGTGGGAACTCTCTTGCATTAAATCAATACTGGAATAATGATAACGGACAATATGATTACGCTGAAAACGATGATGTAAATTGAGCAATATATTCTCCCGTACGTCTGACACATAAAGATCAGCTTCATTCAATTTTTCCTTTAGTAAAAGACTTTTTCCGCCTGAAGCTGCACAGCAATCCCATACTTTATGTGCATTTGCTAAATCAACTTTATCCAACACACGTTGGGATGAATAGTCCTGAATCTCCCACCATGTTTCAGTGGTTAATTTATCTAATGGAGTAGCTGAAGGCACTCCTACACATCGCGGGTTATCATCAGCAACCTCATAGGGTACCGCATGCTCTTGCAAAAGTTGTTTTGCTTTCTCAAAACTGCTACTGCTCAGTCTGAGCCAAACCAAAGGCTGATGCAATAGACTTTGCACGTAAGCACTTTTATCCGGCAGGTTGCTCAGTTGCTCCATCCACGGAAAAAGCTCTGCTTCTTCTATGTTAAGCTTATTTAGTTTTGATTGTATGGGAAGCGCAAAATCCTCTGCCGTGTATTGGTACCCCGTTTCCAGCGACAGATAATCTGTCATTTCATCTGGAGCATCGTTTACAAGAAACAACGCAATGTAAAAACGCAGTTGGAATGACCAGTCGGCTTTTGCTTTTCCTAAACGCAGGTAAGCATAACACAGGTTACGAAGTGCCTTTCGGTCTTTAGAACCAATTTGTTTGTTGCGTTTAAAATGCTCAGAAAGATACAGGTGGAAAGGCTGCTCGCCTGAATAAGCACTTATCAGTTGATCTACTGCCCTGAAACGATGAAAGGCGATACGACTCATTGAAGTTTGTGAAAACGGAATTCATGAAAGCGCAGCAGATTGAGGTGTCCGTTTTCCAAAGCTGATTTTGGGTTTTTCTTCTGTAATTCAAAAGAAGTATGCATGGAGTTTACCGGAGGTAATCCGTAACTATTCACAAATTCTTTTCCGTAATCGCGAAGCAAACTCATCATCACCATAAATTGGTCATACCCGCGGGTGGCATATTCGTCAGGCTCTATAGCGAACCGTTGCCTGAACATCAGCACAAATTGTTTTACTAAGGAATCATCGTAATCCAGGTAGTAAGGAGTGAGTAAGTGTACATCTACAGTATCCCACACTTTATAATTTACGTTACCCAAATCAAGCCACGATTGTATACCAAAAACGGAAGCCGCTTTATCAGCAATAGTGTCATTTACCTGATAAAGTACTGCATTCACCGTACGCTCATCATTGGAAGGAACAATCACCAGGTTCTTCATACCAAAACTCATGTATTTACCCGCATGAGCTGCTTTGGAGTGCGTATATTCCTGAAGAATATTCATGCGGTTGTTAGCGTACACTTCTTTAAATCCTTTCGAAAAACTTCTATCCGTTTTACTGTTATCGTGCACCAATACCACATTACAACTGTCATACTTAGTGTTAATGAAATTAGCCAATTGGTGTCCGTAAGATTCTATTGTGGGGTTAGCTGCAATGGAATACGGATTTGAGGAAGCCGCCTGAAAAGTAAGCAAGGGAGACAGTAACGGAATTTTATTTTTTGCTGAAAATCTTTCAGCCGCAGCAAACCCATTGCGGTATAACGGACCTATGATTAAATCTAAATCCTGTCGTGATGGTTGAGAAAGAATATATTTGATAACGCTCGTATCGCGCTTATAATCGTCAACAAAAAGTTGAACACTAAAGCCGGAACGTTCCAAAGAATCCAATGCTAACAAAACACCCTGATAATAACTTACCGCAATTTTTCGCCATTGCAAATCTGCTCCTTTCAGCTCCGTTTCTTCATCCAAGAATAATGGCAAAAGAAGCTGAACCTTAAACTTTCTGGCTACAGGTTCATTCATTTGCGCCTGAGAGGTGAAACAACTCAGACAAACAAACAACAAGACGATATAAAGTTTATTCCCACTCAATGGTTGCCGGTGGTTTTGAACTGATATCGTAAACAACGCGGTTAATGCCTTTAACCTGATTAATAATTTTATTGGAAACCGTACTCAGGAAATCGTAAGGCAAATGACACCAATCAGCAGTCATACCATCAACAGATGTTACGGCCCTTAAACAAATCACATGCTGGTAAGTACGCTCATCTCCCATAACACCTACAGATTGCACAGGAAGGAAAATTGCTCCGGCCTGCCACACGCTGTTATACAAGTTTTGTGCCTTTAACTCATTGATAAAAATTGCATCGGCTTCTTGCAAAATTCTCACCTTCTCATCGGTAATATCGCCCAGTATTCTGATAGACAAACCCGGGCCCGGAAAAGGATGACGTTGCAGAATGATGTTATCAATACCTAAAGCTGTACCTACCGCGCGCACCTCATCTTTGAAAAGCATCCGCAAGGGTTCCACTATTTTCAGTTTCATGGTCTCCGGTAAACCACCCACATTGTGGTGCGATTTAATAGTAGCTGAAGGTCCCTTTACTGAAACCGATTCAATCACATCAGGATAAATGGTACCTTGAGCCAGCCAGCTTACGTTTTGAATTTTGTGTGCCTCCTCATCAAATACTTCAATAAATACACGGCCAATGGTTTTACGCTTGGTTTCCGGGTCAGTTACCCCTTTCAGTTCATCTAAGAACTTACGTTTGGAGTCCACACCAATTACATTGAGCCCCATGTTTTGGTACCCGTGCAGTACCTGTACGTATTCGTCTTTGCGCAAAAGTCCGTTATCAATAAAAATGCAGTACAGATTTTTACCAATGGCTTGTTGAAGCAATACCGCGGCAACAGATGAATCTACACCGCCTGAGAGGCCGATAACCACTTTATCATCGCCCAACTTTTGCTTTAGCTCAGCCACCGTGGAGTCAATGAAATGAACAGGGGTCCAGCTTTGGGTACAACCGCAAACGTCAACAATAAAATTGTGCAACAATGTTTTACCGTCTGTGGAGTGCGTTACTTCCGGGTGAAACTGAATGGCGTAAGTGGGTTCGCCTGCAATTTTATATGCCGCACAAGCCACACTCTCCGTACTGGCAATAATTTCATATCCTTCGGGAACTTCTTTAATCGTATCTCCGTGGCTCATCCACACTTGCGTGCCCGCTGTTATGTTTTTGAACAACACATCGTCTTTGATGGTAGTAAGATTGGCCCGCCCATATTCTCTGGTGTTCGAAGCCTGCACCTTGCCTCCGTAAACATGAGATAACAGTTGTGCCCCGTAACAAACTCCCAGTACAGGAATTTTCTTTTTAAACTTATCAAGGTCCAAACGCGGTGAATCTGGCTCGTTTACTGAATACGGACTGCCGGAAAGGATAACACCTTTTACAGAAGCGTCAAACTCAGGAAAATGATTGAACGGATAAATTTCACTGTACACCTGTAATTCACGCAGGCGCCTGGCAATAAGCTGAGTATATTGCGAACCAAAGTCGAGGATAATAATTTTTTCTTCCATGCTTGCCGCAAAAATACACAGTTCATTGGATGAAATAGACCAAAATCTATTTTTTCAGTATTTCGGGCCATACGAGGCACTTTTATGCAGTTAAACAGCAGAGCGAAATGAGCATTAGTAGCGTAAATCAAAACGGCCTTCGTCAACGCTTATCTTTTTAGTACCCCAATAGTTGTACAAAGAAAAACTGAAGGTGCCGGAAACAATACGCTGCAAAGAATCTAAACAGGAAATATTTAAGTACAGGTAGCTGTCAAGGTTTATATCTGAATTTGAAAGATACAATTCATGACGGTATGAAATAGTGAAAAAATTATCATCATCATTTTTTATCCAATAAATACCAGGCTTTTTAACTTTATCACTTGAAATAACGATTCTCTCGTAATCCGAACCATCAATGGCATACACTGTGTAAGCAATATCTAATCTACCAGCATGATAAAACAAGAAATAGTTTTGGTTTCCTTTTTCATAAACGGGCCATGCACGGCCGTTAATTAAGCAGCCAAATGCACCATTGCCTGTCGTGGTAGCATCGGGCAACTTATCAATCTCTCGTTCTTTTTTGCATTGCATGTTTAAGCAGCAAAAAACCACTATCAGAAAAGTGTATTTGTTTTTCGGATGTAAACGCATTGGTTATTCAAAGTAAAGCAAAAAACAGATGTCTAAAGCTAAATTCTTAAT